>JASFPU010000447.1:0-3561 GCA_050115855.1 Holophagae bacterium | reverse complement strand
GTCCGGTAGTAGAGGTTCTCGGCGAGACCGGTGAGCAGCAGGAAGCCGTCGTCGTTGGACTGCACCGGCACCGCCCGGACGAACTGACCGAAGGTGCCGTTCGGCGTGTCGTTGAAGGTCCGCGACATGATCAGCGGCGTGACCTCGGTGCCCTCACCGAAGGTCACCCGCAGCGAGCCCTTGTTGTCGTCACCCTGGATACCCGGGATCTGCTCGACGATGTCGCTGTAGACCCGCGTGCCGCGGCTCTCGAGCGTGAACCGGATGGTGTGGATCACGCCCTGGTTGTTGTTGGTCTCCTCGGGCAGGTACTCGACGAGCACGTCGACCGGTTGGCTGCCCGGGTTGAAGATCCGCAGGTCGGTCTTCCACAGGGTCTGGTTGAGACCCGGTGTGTGGACCGCCGACGGAACCAGGAAGACGTCGGGCTCGGGCTCCGGTACGTCGATGATCTCGAGCGTCTGGGTGGTGCTGTCGGAGCCGGCGCAGTTCGACGCGATGAGCTCGACGTCGTAGAAACCGGGGTCCCTGAAGATGTGGGTGAAGTTCTGCTGCGTGCTGGTCGCGATGACCTGGGTGCCCTTCCGGACGGTCCACAGCCACTCGGTGGGCGTGGTGTCGCCACCACCGCCGCCGCCGCCACCACCACCGCCACCACCGGCGCCCATCTGGTAGATGGTGTGGGTCTTGTTTTCGACGGCGATCGAGCCGCTCCGCTCGCCGCCGGTGTTGTCGGCGACGTTGTAGCTGACGCTGCCGTTGCCGGTGCCGCTGGTGGCCGATGTGATGGTCACCCAGCTGTTGGCCGTGCCCGCGGTCCAGTCGCAGCCGTCCTGGGTGAGAACGTCGAACGTCGCGCTGCCGCCCGACGCGTCGAAGTTGGCGTTCGCCGGGTTGAGCGAGTAGGTGCAGGTCGGCCCGCCGCAGCTGCCGACGTTTTCGACGACAAACGAGACGTTTCCGGTGTCGAGCGTCGCTCCGGTGGAGGGATTCTGGATTTCGACCGAGACGTTCTTGGTTCCGGCCGAGGCGAACCTGAACGAGATCATCCGGCAGTCACCGTAGATCGGATCACAGGTCTGGAATCGCGGCATCGTGGCGCCGCAGCCGTTCTCACCGAAGTCCCAGACCGCACGAATATTGGACGACGGCCAGTCGATGGTGAAGGTGACGCTCTCGTCGATACCCGGATTCGGCGGCGAGTAGCTGACCCCCGCCAGCACTTTCAGCCCTCCGCCGGACGACGTGTCGGTGAAGCTCACCTCCTCGTCCTCGAGCGCCGGGCTCGGGCTGATGACGAACGACGCCGTCGGCGGCCCGTCTTTGCCGCAGTACGGCGGGCACTCGCCGGTGTCCCGGACCGTCAGCTGCTTGGTCTGAGGTCCGGTGGTGGTTTCCATGGTGATCTGCTTGACGCCGGGGTCGGCCCAGGCCCAGTCGATCTCGTTGCACTCGCCGGCGGCCCCCGAGCAGGTCACGACCGGGCTGTTGCCCTGGCAGTCGGGCGAGGTGAAGCTCCAGCTGAGCACCTCGAGCCGGGGGTCGGTGGCGAAGGTCACGGTCTCACCGATCGCCGGTGCGGTCGCCGTCATGGTGAAGTTGACCGGGATGTACGGATGGTTCTGGATCACGGTGAAGTCGTCGATGGCGCCATTCGGGCTGGTCACGTTGATGGTGCCCTCGCGCTGGTGCGGCGTGTTGTTCTCGGCGACCACGTAGTTGATGGTGCCCTGGCCGCTGCCGCTCGGGGTCGACACCAGGATCCAACTGCTGTCGGTGGTCGACGCCTGCCAGCTGCAGCTCGGGTCGGAGGCGAAGATGTTGAAGCTGCCGTTGCCGCCGTCCGGTCCGAACACCGCCTGCTGGGTGTGGAGGTAATAGGTGCAGTCGACGCCCTCGGCCTGGATCACGGTGTGGGTCCTGCCGGCGACCGAGATCGACGCCTGCCGTGCGGCGCCCGTGTTGGGCAGCACCTGGTAGGTCACGGTGCCGGGGCCGCTGCCGCTCCCGGAGACGATGTTGAGCCACGTCGAGTTCTCGGCCGCGTTCCACGTGCAGCCGGCTTGCGTGGACACGGTGAACTGCCCGGTCCCGCCATACTGGTCGAAGTTCCTCGTGGTCGGGCTGACGGTGTAGGTGCACGAGGGCGTACCGCTGCAGCTGCCGGTGCTCTGCACCGTCAGCGTGTGGGTGACCTGCGGCTGGACGCCGGCATTCTCGGTGGTCACGGTCACTCGGACCGACTTCGTCCCCTGGCTGGCGTAGTCGGTGGTGGCTCGTTCGGGCCACGGCCCGCCGTCGTCCGGCCAGGTGTAGGTGCTCGGGCCGCTGCAGGGGGCGCCGCCGAAGATCCACTCGGCACGGGTGATGCTGTCGTCGACAGGCACGCCGCTGATGGTGAACAGCACCGACTCCCCGATCTCGGGGTTGGTCGGCGAGATGGAGAAGTCGACGTCGATGTTGCCGTTGCGGACCTCGACATCTTCTGCGACGAAGGTGTCGACGTCGCTGTTACCGACGTTGGTCAGTGTGAGCCGGAAGTCGTAGGTTCCCGGATCCAGTGTCGGGTTGGGATCGCCCGGGATGACGCACTGATAGTTGACAGGGTGCTCTCCGTCGCAGAACGACAGCTCGTCAGCGATGGTCGTCGTACCCGCGAAGAAGACGTCCCAGTCGAAGTCGAGGGTCGCCCCGACCTGGGCCGCCGAGGTGCTGGTCAGGGTGATCGGCTCGGTATGGACCGGGCTCGAGGGTGCGATCGTGAATGCGGCTGCAATCGAAGAGATCTGTCGGATCTCCTGCGCCGTGGCCGTGTACGGCACGCCGGGCTGGCCGGGAGCGTCGTGCTGGTAGCCGACCGTGAGGTCAAACCGCCACTGGCCGCTCTCGTCGAGCACGATCCCGGTCGCCGGGTTGCCCGAGTACGGGTCCTGGTTGCTCGACGGGTCGGTAACCGTCCAGTCAAAAGGGGACGCACCCCCGGGGTGGCCCTCGGCGACGGCGGTCAGAGTCACCGTGTCGCCGGTGATCGCCGCCTGCGGCGTGATCGTGATGGTCGCCTCGGGCGTGCGGTCGATCGAGATCTGCTGGGTCTCGATCTGCCCCGGCGTGCTGCCCGGGACGTACGGGTAGGCGTCGGTCTCGACCGCGGCGTGGGCGTAGAAGACATCGCCCGACGCCATGTCGACCGGCAGCGTGTAGCCGAGAGATGTCCCGGCACCGAACGAGGTCGTGCCGGCGAGAATCGTACCGCCGTGCGGGTTCGGGCCATCGGTGATCCAGGTCGCGTAGCGGTCGCCGCCGAGCGACGTGTTGGTCACCGTCAGCAGGTCGCCCGGAAACGCGGGCTGCGGCGACAGCGTCAGGTTGGCGATCGGCTCGACCGGTCCCGAGCAGGCGCTGGCGTCGATGACCTGAAGCATGCTGTAGCGCGCGACGTAGAGCGCGGTGCCGTCGTCGGAGAACGCCGACCCGGGGTTGTAGACGCAGTCGCCCGGCGGGTACCACGGCTGGCCCGGATCCCAGAAGCTCTGGTCGAGGGGGGTCGGGCTGGACGGGTTC
>JASFPU010000446.1:0-3571 GCA_050115855.1 Holophagae bacterium | reverse complement strand
GCGCGTCGGCGGCCCTGAATCTCGGTTCGGATGCTCAGGGCGACCAGAACCGTAATGAGTGCAGCCGCCGCGACCACGATCGCAGTGACGACCTTGTGCTTGCGGACCTTCTTGCCGACCTTGTAGAGAAGTCCGGCCCGCCGGGCTTGGATCGGCTCACCGGCGAGGAAACGTCCGAGATCCTCGGCGACCTCGCGTGCCGTGGCGTAGCGGCGGTCGGGTTCCTTCTCGAGGCACTTCAGGATGATGGTGTCGAGATCGGTCGGAACGTCGGCGTTGAGGCGCTGCGGCGGCTCGGGTTCGCGCTCGGTCACGCCGGTGATGATCTCGGGATACCCGCCCTCGTATGGCGATCGGCCGGTCAGGAACCAGTAGAGTGTGGCTCCGATGCCGTAGACATCGGTGCGCCAGTCCAGCTTGTTGGTCTCGCCGCGGACCTGCTCAGGGGCGCAGAAGGCGGGCGTGCCGAGGACCATGCCGGTGACGGTGAGGTCGTGGCTGTCGATATCGCGCGCGATGCCGAAGTCGACGACGAAGGGCCGCCAGCCCTCGTCGGCGTGGTGCTCGACCAGGATGTTTCCGGGCTTGATGTCGCGGTGGATGAGGCCGGCGAGGTGGGCGGCGTGCAGCCCGTCGGCGACATCCTGCATGATCCGGACTTTCTGACGGATCGACAAAAGATCGGTGATCTGCTTGAGCGATCCGCCGGCGACGTACTGCATGGCGATGTAGGAGTGGCCCTCGATCTCGCCGACCTCGTACACCGGACAGACGTTGTCGTGGTCGATCCGGGCCTGGGCCTGGGCCTCCCGCGTGAAGCGTTGGACGAGCTCAGGATCGTCGCGCCGGAGGAACTTGAGCGCGACGTATCGGCCGAGCCGGGGGTCCTTCGCTTTGTAGACGTCGCCCATGCCGCCACGGCCGATGAACTCCTCGATCTCGTACCGATCCCAGTCGGTGACCGGGAAACGCTCGAACGGGTCGTCGGACGCCCGGCGGTTGGCGTCGTCCGTGCCACCGGCCGTGGTGTCGTCGATCACGATCTCGGCCGCGAGCTCCTGGGCCTCGGCCGCTTTGGCGAGTCGGATCAGGGTGTCGTCGTCGATCTTCTTCTGCCTGAAGAAGCCGCGCAGGGTTTCGTCTTCGAACCGGCCTTCGGCGATCTGGTGGCGCATCTCCGCCAGGGTCGAATCGGCCGCGTCACGGTCGATGAGGCCCTCCTCGATGGCCAGGCCGAGGACGCGTTCAGCCGCACTTACGAAAGCGCTGCGACGGTGATCGCGAGAGCGAGACCCGGGTGTCATGTGTCGCACCGATCATACAGCGACCGCGGTCGTTGCCGCGGATGCGCTCACCCGGGCGCGTCGACGATCACCGCCCGCTTGATCGAATCGAGCTTGGGGAACTCGGCGGACAGGTACGCGTTGCCTTCGCTCGCGATCCGAGCCTGACTCGGGCCGTTGCCGCGCGGCGCCCCTTCACCGTATCCCGAGTAGAGAGCGTCTACCGCATCCATGCCGGAGATCACGCGCCCGAACGGCGCAAACGCGCCGTGCTGCTTCAGATAGCTGTTGTCGGCGACGTTGATGAAGAACTGGGTGGTGCGGGAGTTCGGCTGCCCCGTCTGGGCGAAGGTCACCATGCCGCGCGTGTTGTCGTGGGTGACCTCGTCGTCCGGGATGGTGGCGCGCGACCAGGCGGCCGAGACAGCCGGGTCGGCGTGGAAACCGCACTGTGCCATGAAGTCCGGAATCACGCGGTAGAAGACCACGCCGTCGTAGAAGCCGATCTTGACCAGATTGTAGAACCGATCGGCTCCGTGCGGCGCCCACGATCGGTTGACCTGGATCACCACGTCGCCCGCGGTCGTTTCGAGCGTGACGCGAAACACGTCGGGGGCCCGCTCGGTAGCCAGGGAAGGGTCGGTCAGCGCCGGTTGGCGCGCGGCGTTCGTGTCGGCCTCGCCGGCCGGTTCTGGCGGCGTGTCGGACGCCACCGCAGGGGCGGTGGTCCACGCGACCGCGACCAGTGCCGCGACGGCGACCAGGAAGATGCGCTTGCTGTGGGGCATGGTGATCTCTCCTCGAGGTCCGATGGCGTCGTGCGGAAGTACGGCACGCCATCCGTTGTTGTCGTCGGTGATACTACAATGGGAGGAGCGAATCATGGCAGCGAAGATCGATATCGGAGATCCGGCGCCCGCCTTTTCTCTGCCCGATCAGGACGGCCGCACCGTGCGGCTCGATGACCTGCGCGGCGGGTGGGTGGTGCTCTACTTCTACCCGAAGGACGACACGCCGGGATGCACGACCGAAGCCTGCGAGTTCACCGACCGCGTGGCGGACTTCTCCGACCTGGGCGCGACGGTGCTCGGGTGCAGCCCGGACTCGCGGGACAGCCACCGCCGTTTTGCCGACACGTACAATCTGAAGATCAGGCTGCTCAGCGATCCCGACCATCACGTGATGGAGGCCTACGGTGCGTGGGGTGAGAAGAAGCTGTACGGAAAGACCTCGGTCGGGGTCATCCGATCCACGGTGATCATCGATCCGGACGGCAGGGTGGCCCACCGGTGGAAGCGGGCCAGCGCGAAGGGCCATGCGGCCAAGGTCAGGGAGCGCTTGGAGGCGCTCCGGTCCGCAGGATGATGAACCGCCGTCGCATTATCCGTGCAACAATGGGGCCGTGACTCCGAACAGACGACCTTTGCGTGAAATCGGCGGCAGTGTTCGTGTGCTGCTCGTCGAGGACGACGGCAGTCTCCGGAGCGCTCTGGTCGACCTCCTCCGGTCGGCAGGCTTGGAGGTCGAGGAAGCGTCGGACGGGGCTGAGGCGTGGACCCGACTCGAACGATCCCCGTTGGCGTTCGATGCCGTCGTCACCGACCGCATCATGCCCGGCATCGGGGGCATCGAGCTGCTCAAGAAGATCAAGTCGCGACGGGAGATGGTGCTGCTTCCGGTGATCTTCCTGACGGTCGCCGTCGATCCCCAGCAGATGATCGAGGGAATCGACGCCGGCGCCTACGCCTACCTCCCCAAACCGGTCGACGGCGACGTTCTGATCTCGATGATCCGGTCCGCAGCGGCGGACTGGCGCCACGTTCAGGAGCTCAATCAGAACATCCACAGTGACGCAGAGACCCTCACCCTGGCACGCCGAGCCCGGTTCGCGTACCGGTCACCGGATCAGGCGATGGGGCTCGGCTCGCTGCTCGCCAAGACCTGTCCGGATCCCGACCGCGTCGTGATGGGCCTGTCCGAGCTGCTGGTCAACGCCATCGAGCACGGCAACCTCGAGATCGGCTACGAGCAGAAGAGCCGGTTGCTCGAATCGGACGGCTGGCACGACGAGGTCGAGCGCCGGCTGGCCTTGCCCGAGTATGTCGATCGAGAGGCGGTCGTCGACTTCGAGCGACGCCCGGAGAGCGTCGTGTTCACGATTCGAGATGAGGGACCCGGCTTCGAACCCGAGCCCTATCTCGCCATCGACCCGTCTCGCGTCTTCGACGCCCACGGCCGCGGCATCGCCATGGCCAAACTGCTGAGCTTCGATGAGCTCCGCTACGAGG
>JASFPU010000445.1:0-3571 GCA_050115855.1 Holophagae bacterium | reverse complement strand
GACGAGGTCGTCGTCCGGTTCGACGGCCGGCCGGTGGCGGTGCCGCACGACGATCTCGACGACATCGTGCCGGCCTACGCCTGCACCATTCACAAAGCCCAGGGCAGCGAGTACCCGGCCGTGATCATCGTGCTGCACCACCAGCACCACGTCATGCTCCAGCGCAACCTGCTCTACACCGCGGTCACCCGGGGCCGTCGGCTGGTGGTCATCGTCGGCAGCCGGCGCGCGCTCGGACGGGCGGTGTCGAACGCCGCTCAGCGCCGACGGTTCACTCTGCTGGCCGAGCGCCTCGCGACCGATCCGACCCGCCGGGGGGCGTACAGTTGAGACACCGACCTCGACACGACACAGCCGGAGGGTGACCACATGACGCTCGAGATTTCCGACATTCCGTTCGCCTGGGTGCGTACCGAGCTGACCATCGGCGGTCCGGTGGCGCGGGGCGACCACGACGGATCGGTCCGACGAGTCCAGGAGTGGCTGACCCTCAACGACGTCGCGGTGGTGGTGGACGGCGACTTCGGACCGGCCACCGAGTACGCCGTCAGCCGGTTCCAGGTCTACCGAGACCTTCCGAAAACCGGCGTCGTCGACCGCGCGACCTACGCCGAGCTCACCGCACCGCTGCTTCGCGCGCTGGACCCGCCGTCCGTCGAGCCGTCGACGTTCTCCGCAGCGGTGGTCGCCGCCGCGCGCCAGCACCGCAACCAGCGGCCGCGCGAGGTCGGTGGTCCGAACCGGGGTCCGTGGGTCCGGGTCTACATGGACGGCGTCGACGGCGCCGACCGCCTGTGGTGCGCCGGGTTCGTCAGCTTCCTGGTGCGTCAGGCCGCCTGGCACGCCGGGGTACCGGAGCCGATCCAGAGCAGCGTCTCGTGCGACATGCTGTCGCACCGCGCGCAGGCGGAGGGTCGGTTCCTCGCCGGCGATCGCATCCTCGACGGCGCCGAGTCGATCGACGATCTGCCGCGCGGCTCGTTCTTCGTCCAGCGACGGTCCGACGACGACTGGAGCCACGTCGGGGTCGTCATCGCCGCGATGGGCAGCTCGATGGAGACCATCGAGGGCAACACCAACGACGGCGGGTCACGGGAGGGCATCGAGGTCTGCCGCCGCATCCGCGACCTCCGGAACAAGGACTTCATCACGCTTCAGCCGCGCCTCGGCTGAAGCGTGATGAAGTCAAATTGTGAATTCTCAATGATGAATTATGAATGACGTCGCACATCGCAGGCGGTTCCCGGGAACGATGACTGCGATGGAATTCAAAATTCATAATTCATAATTCACCGGGTCGAGGTCGATCAATCGACCTCGACCGGCTTGCCCATCGCCTTCCAGCTCAGAATGCCGCCCTTGAGATTGGCGACGTCCTCGAAGCCGAGATCGATGAGCCAGTGCATCGCCCGCGTCGACCGGCGACCCGAGCGGCAAACCAGCAGGATCGGACGGTCTCTCGGCAGCCGATCGGCGTCCTCGATGATCGCCCGCAGCGGCATGATCTCGGCGCCCGGCAGGTGCCCGCTGACGAACTCTTCGGGCTCTCTGACGTCGACCACGACCGCCCTGCCCCCACGGTCCCGGAGCGCGTCCTCGAACTCGGGCACGGTGAGCTGCAGCGTCGGGTAACGGAAGTGCGTGGGATAGGCAGGCAGCCGGATGTCGTACGGGTGCTTCTCGAGCGGCTGGCACTCCGCGAAGACCCGGTGCTCGCACTCGTAGATGCACACCGCCGGGTCGATCCGATGCTCGAACAACCACTCGATGGCGCCCTCCTGAAGCAGGATGTTGTCGGTGCCGAGCAGATCCTCGAAGCCCGACGCCCGCATGATCCGCCGCACCTCGGGACGGACCTGCACCAGGTAGACGTCGCCGCCGGCGTCGCGGTACAGACGGACCAGGCCCTCGAGCACATCGATCCCGGCCAGATCGCACTGATGCACGCCGTGCATCCGGAGCAGCAGGTGGTTCTGACCGGGGTTGTCCTCGTAGTTGGCCAGCAGCTCGTCCTCGACGTGACTCGCGGCGCCGAAGAACAGGGCGCCCCGAATGTTGATCACGCCGAGCTGCGGGCAGCACGGTGTGTTTTCGCGCTCGACGAAGTGGCGGAACGTCGAATCCGGGACCACCGTGTGCACCGTCGGCAGGCTCGATTTGTAGATGTAGATCGCCAGCGACAGGATGACGCCGGCGAGCACCGCGAACTCGAGCGGAAACACCAGCGTCGCGACGAACGTGGCGGCCATGATGCCGGTCTCGCTTCGCGACGTCCTCATCACCCGGCGGACGCCGCGCCAGTCGACCATTCGGTAGGCGATCACCATGATCATCCCGGCCAGCGCCGCGCGCGGCAGGTATGCCGCCGCGGGGCCGAAGACCAGCACGCCGGCGAGGACGAAGACACCACTGAACACGCCGGACAGCTGGGTCCGGGCGCCGGACTGGAAGTTGATGGCCGACCGCGTGAACGAGCCCGAGCACGCGTAGCCGGAGAACAGCCCGGTCGCGATGTTGGCCATCCCCTGACCGACCAGCTCCTGGTTGATGTCGAGACGCTCGCCGCTCTGGCGCGAGATCTCCCGGGCGATCGACACCGCCTCGACCAGCCCCATCGCCGCCACCGCCATCGAACCCGTGACCAGCGCCCCGACGACGTCGGTCTGCCACATCCAGCCGAGCGAGAACGAGGTCAGCTCCGGCATCGCACGCGGGATCTCACCGACCACCGCGATGCCGAGCCGGTCGGCTCCGATGACGGCGACAATCGTCCCGGCCCCGACCAGCGCCATGAGTGCGGCCGGCAGGCGGGGCGCGAGCCTCGTGATGGCGACCATCGCAGCCAGGGTCGTCAGCCCGAGCAGCAGGCTCGGCAGGTGGCTCTCCCGAAGGTGCCCGATCACCGCAACGATCGTGTGCCACAGGTGCGGGCTGCGCGGGATGTCGAGCAGCAGCAGGTTCTTCAGCTGGCCGACGGCGATCAGTACACCAGCGCCAGCGGTGAAGCCGAGCAGCACCGCCCGCGACGCGAAGTTGATCAGCACCCCCAAGCCCGCGAACCCGAAGACGATGCAGTAGACGCCGACCATGACCGCCATCAACGACGCCGCCATCAGGTACTCTGCGGAGCCGATCACCGCGAGCGGGCTGAGAATCGACAGCACGAGGATCGAGATCGCGTTGGTCGGCCCGGTGTTGAGGTAGCGCGACGAGCCCCACAGCGAGCCGACGATCGCCGCCACCGCGGCGGCATAGAGACCGTAGGACGGCGGCAGCCCGGCGATCGACGCGTACGCGATCGACTGGGGGATGGCGACCACCGCGACGGTGAGTCCGGCCACCAAGTCCGGACGCAGGCGGATCAGCTTGTACGACCCGAGGATCTCCACCGGCCGCACAAGCGCCTCGGCGTACCACCGTTCAACGACGTCAGTCGGGCGCATGTTCTATCGACGAGGATAGCGGATTCGCCTCGGAATCGTTCGCGGTACTCCCGATCCCGATCCCGATCCCGATCCCGATCCCGATCCCGATCCCGATCCCGATCCCGATCCCGATCCCGATCCCGATC
>JASFPU010000444.1:0-3571 GCA_050115855.1 Holophagae bacterium | reverse complement strand
GCCGGGCCGGGTGCGACAGATTGCACGACTTCCGCATCGCCCTCGCATCCGCTCGCGAGGTCGACACCCATCTCCGTCTCTTCGTCCGTGCCCGGGCCGTCAATCGTCCTCAGGCCGCAGCGGCACTCCATCTCTTCGACGACGTCCGCGCCATGACCTGGCGCCTCCTCCACCCGATTCCATGAGCGACGCGCCTGCCGAACGAGTCGACGTCTTTATGGCGCCGACGTGCCGCCGGCGATGGACCCACCAACCTGACGAGAGCGAGCCAGAAGGTCGAGGTTCCAAGATCCAATGACAGCATGCAGAGTCGGCCACCAACACGCTCCTGGTGTGAACGCGACCGCGTCGAGCGGCGACCGTCCGGGAACGGATCGAAAAACCTCTCCCCTTCAGAAATTCGCGGGGCGCCGAGCGCAGCGAGGCCGACGTGGATTTCTGAGGGCGGGTGGGTGGAGGGGTGGGGGTGGGGCGTAAAGCGATGGTCAGCGCCACCTCGATGTCGCGAGACCCACCGTCGTGCCTGCCGCAGGCACGACGCGGCTTCAACCGCAGAAGACGGCGAGAGTGGAGCTCTCGACGGCTTCGAGGATTGAAGACGCATGCCGCCGTCCGTCGCGGACGGCGGCGGTGGGTCGCTCGCCGGGAACGGGCACGGGCACGGGATTTAGCGGATGCCGACCGCCTTGCGGACGTCGTCCATCAGCGGTGCGACGGTCTCGCGGGCCGTGTCGGCGCCGGCGAGCAGGATCCGTTCGACCTCGCCGGGGTCGGCCATCAGCTCGTCGTAGCGGGCACGGGCCTCGCCGAAGCTGTCGATGAAGTACTCGAACAGGCGCTTCTTCATGTCGCCGTACCCGGTGCCGCCCTCGGCGAAAGCACGCTCGACCCACGGCTGCTCGCCGGGCGGCGCGAAGATCTTCAGCAGTTGATACAGCGCGCTTCCCGCGGTGGGTTTCGGCTCCTCGACCGGCGTCGAGTCGGTGACCAGCGACATGATGCGCTTGCGGATCGGCTTCTCCGGCCCGAAGATGTCGATCGTGTTGCCGTACGACTTGGACATCTTCTGGCCGTCGAGCCCGGGCACCACCGCGACCTCGTCCTGGATCAGCGGCTGAGGCAGCGTGAACACCTCGACGCCGTAGGTCGCGTGAAACGAGGCGGCGATGTCCCGGGTCACCTCGAGGTGCTGCTTCTGGTCCTTGCCGACTGGGACCATGTCGGACCGGACGATCAGAATGTCGGCCGCCATGAGCACCGGGTAGGCGAACAGTCCGTGGTTCGGCACCACACCCTGCGCCACCTTGTCTTTGAACGAGTGGCAGCGCTGGAGCAGCCCCATGGACGTGACGGTCGACAGGTACCAGGTGAGCTCCGGGATCTCGGGCAGGTCGGACTGGCGGTAGATCACACTGCGCGCCGGGTCGAGACCGAGCGCGAGATAGCCGGCCGCGAGCTCACGCACCAGCGACCGCATCCGGCCCGCGTCCTGAACCGTGGTCAGAGCGTGCAGATCGGCCAGGAAGTAGTAGCAGTCGTGCTCGGACTGGAGCCGGACGAACTGGCGGATCGCTCCGAAGTAGTTGCCGATGTGGAGCGTCCCTGACGGTTGAACACCGGATAGAACGCGCATGGTCCTCCTCAGGCGGCGGAGGATAACATGAAAAACGGCCGACGCTCGGCGCCGGCCGTCAAAATCACTCGTCTCTCTGGGCGATCTACTCTCCGTCGTCGCCGATGGCCTCCACCGGGCACGACTCCATGGCCTCCTCGCACTGCGCCTCTTCCTCGTCGTTCTCGGGCTGTTTTACGACGTACGAGTAGCCCTCGTCCTCGTTCGCTTCGAAGTTCTCGGGGGCCGTCGTTCGGCACACGTCACAGTCGATGCAGCTCGAGTCCACATAGTACTTTCCGGGCGCTTGGTCCGGGAGTTTGTCATCAGGATCAGCCATCGTCAGTCTCCTTCCTGCGGGGGGTTTCCCGCAGCCTGCCGAATGCTACCACAGGCCTTGAACCTGTCAATCTCCGGCAGCAAGCTCGTCACCGTGGTGGAATCGCGACTGGCCGCTCGGCCGGCCGGCTCCGCTTGGCCGCACCCGGGTCGCCGGAGCCCCAGATGCACTCGACGTCGTACGGGTCGGCGAACGACGGCAGCACCGAGGACGGATCGTTGGTGCGGTTGTACACCACCGAGCCGTAGCTGGTCATCATCGGGCGGGGATTCGCCGCGGACGACGACCACGCGACGATGGACACCCGGACGGTCGACTGATCGACATCGCCCTCGATGCCCCATTCGTTGGGGTACGGCCGGAACAGCTGGACGTGGGATGCCGGCGGCACGGTGACGATGGTCGAGATCTCGAGCTCGTCGGCGTCGAGGTACGGCTCCCCATTGGCCTGAAACGGCTGGATCTGGATCGTGAGCGTGGTCAGCAGGTCGGACGCGTTGAACACGCCGACGTTGTAGCGTCGGCCGCTGCCCTCCTCACCGCCGGTCAAAACTTCGTAGCTCAGGTCGTAGTCGTCGCCCACGGCACCGCCGTCCGCGAGGTTGTACCAGGGAACGCCGGGCATGTTCTGACCGTACTCGGCGGCACGCTCGACGAACTCGCCGGGATTCTCGTCGTCCTCGACCCAGATCGTCGTGTCGTTGTAGATCCGTGAGTTGACGACCGCGTTTCGATACACGCGGGTTCCGTCGTCCTCGAGGGTGTCGGCCTCGTACGCCGCGGCCACGAGGGACCCGTTGCCGTTCGCACCGATGGAACCGGACCAGTACTCGCCGACGATGTCCCGCAGCACGACCGTGCCGCCCGGAGGGATCGACGCGAGCTGCTCGTCGATGTGCCCGAAGCCGTCGGACTCCCGACCGCCGAGCCACGACGCCCGGTCGACGAACCGTCCCGCGTTGCTGAAGCCCGACGGTAGGTAGATGAACGCGACGTCGATGTCGACGTCGTCGACGTTGGTGACGTAGACATCGCTGATCCACTGGGATCCCACCGATCCCACGGCGCGTGTGACCACCGGGATATAGATCAGGTCGGACGCGCCGAAGCCGGCGTCCGCCGTACCGGTCGCCAGAACGGCGAGCAGCGCGGTACCGATCGCGATGCGTCGAATCATGAATGGCCTCCTTGCCGGCGCCGGAGCGACCGGTCACCCGCTCATCTTGCCAGCTTCACCCTCGGTGGGCAAGACGACCCGAGCGGCGAAGCCCAAAGGTTCGAGGTTTTCGAGCTCGATGCGGCCCCCGTGTGTCTCGGCGAAGCGCTGAGCAATCGCGAGGCCGAGACCCGAACCGCCGCGCCGGCGGGTGAAGAAGGCCTCTCGCACGCGGGCCATTTGATCGTCCGGGATGCCGTCTCCCCGGTCGGTCACGACGACACGAACCGAGTCCTCCTTGGACTCTGCCGACAGCTCGACGACGCGGCGGTCTGCTGGCAGGCCGGACACCGCCTGGATCGCGTTCAGAACCAGATTGAGGATGACCTGCCGGAGCTGGCTCTCGTCGGCGTTCACACTGACCGTCGGAATGTCCCTCGCGAGCCGCAGGTGGACGCCCATG
>JASFPU010000443.1:0-3574 GCA_050115855.1 Holophagae bacterium | reverse complement strand
GAGACCGGGCTCAACCGGACCGGCCTCGATGGCCGCGCGCTCAACGGCGCGGTGAAGCGGATCCTCGATTCGCCGGAGCAGGTCCGAGTCGAAGGGGTCTGCACCCACTATGCGGGAGCCGAGTCGGTCGGCAACCACGTCAGGATCGAGCACCAGATCGCCGAGTTCGACCGCAAAATCCGTCTGCTCGAGGGACGTGGCGTTCCCACAGGGCTCAAGCACACGGCCTGCTCGGCGGCCGCGATCAACTATCCGGAGACCCGCATGGACCTGGTGCGCATCGGCATCGCCCAGTACGGCTTCTGGCCGACCGCCGAGACCAGGATGCGGTTCCTCACCGGCCGGTCATCGCACAAGCGCCAGGATCCACTGCGCCGGGTGATGGCCTGGAAGAGCCGAGTCATGTCCTTCAAGACCGTGCGGGCCGGCGAGTTCGTCGGGTACGGGATGTCGCACCAGTCGGCGCGTCGCCAACGCCTCGCGGCGGTTCCGGTGGGCTACCACCACGGCTTCTCGCGCAGCCTCAGCAACCTGGGCTACGTCCTGGTGAACGGCGGTCGGGCGCCGGTCCGCGGCCTGGTCAACATGAACATGATGTTGGTCGACGTCACCGATCTCGACGGCGTCCGCCGCGGCAGCGAAGTGGTCATCATCGGTCGGCAGGGTGCCGCCGAGATCTCGGTTGCGTCATTCGCCGACATGATGAACCACCTCAACTACGAGGTCCTGGTGCGCATCCCGAGCGAGCTGCCCCGGGTCGTCGTGTCCTGATCCGCGATCGCGCACCGTCGGTCTGACATAATGGCGCCATGAAGACTCACCTGGCTGTCGCCGCCCTCCTCGTGCTCGGTGTCTCGGTCGCATCCGCGGCCGATCAGCCGCCGCTGAGCTACACCTACGTCGAGGGCGAGTACGCCATCGACAGCTCGATCGAGATCTACGGCAACGTGTCCGACTCCGACAACGCCTTCTCGGTCGGCGGCTCGTGGCGGCTGGCCCGACGGTTCGTGCTCTGGGGGCGCGCCGGATCCACGAGCTACGACCTGCCGAACTTCGGTGAGCACCTGGACTGGAAGCTGGGCACCGTCGGCGTGCTCTACCGACTGCCGATTCGCGAGGGCACCGAGGCGCCCCTCGACGCCCTGGTCGGCGTCAGCTACGAGTACCTCGACACCGAGATCACGACGCAGCTCGACGACGACAGCTTCTCGGACAGCGGCCTCGGTCTGCGGGCCGGGCTGAAAGCCGGTATCGCCACCCACTTCGAGGTCGCCGCGTTCCTCCACTACTACGACTACGGCGTCTTCGACGAGGGCTTCCGCAACCACCTCGACGGCCTGTTCTTCGAGCTCGGCGCCGAGCTCGCGCTCACCCGACGGCTCAGCCTCATCGCGACCTACCTCACCGGCGAGTTCGACTACATGGAGCTGCCCGGGCTCGAACGACCCGTCGAGGTCGAGGTCGACCGCGATGAGGTCCGGCTCGGCGTTCGCTTGCACTTTCGGTAGGGCCGAACCGGGCGACCTCGTGACGTGCCGGCAGCGGAGTGCGGCCCGGCTATCGGCCGCGCACCGCCCGCTCGGTGTACAGACCGTGAGTGAAAAGAAGCGAGGCTGCCTGGTAGGCCGCCGTCGTGTCCTCCAGCAGCTCCGGGTCGTCGCGGTCGATCGGCTCGAGGTCCTCGCCCCACAGGTCGCAGCTGAGCGTGGCGTGGCCACCGTCCGGACGGAGCACGACCACCGTGCGCTGGGCCAACATGCCGAGCTTCTGGTAGTTGCCGATGTATGCCCGCCCGGCGCGTGGCCTCATGGTCAGGATGTCACGACCGAAGAACGTGCTGTCGTAGCTCATCCCGAGCAGGGCGAGCACGGTCGGCGCGACGTCGATCTGACTGCACTGGGTGAGCACCTGTCCGGGCTCGATCGTCCCCGGGGCGTACATGATCAGCGGCACCCGATAGCGCCTGACCTCGAGCTCGGCCTTGCCGGCGGATGAGGCGCTGTGGTCGGCAACGATGACGAACAGGGTGTCGTCGAACCAGGGCCGCTGGCGCGCCGCACGGAAGAACTCGCCGATGGCGAAGTCGCTGTACTTGACCGCACCGAGTCGACCGCTGCCGGAAGGAATGTCGATGCGACCGTCGGGGTAGGTGTACGGCCGGTGGTTCGAGGTCGTCATGACGAAGAAGTGGAACGGGGTGCCTCGCTCGTACAATCGGTCCGCCTCACGGACGGTCCAGCGGTAGAGATCCTCGTCGCAGGCGCCCCATGCGGTCGCGAAGGTCACGTCGTCGGCATCGACCGAATCTCGGTCGATCACCCGGTAGCCGTTGCTCGAGAAGAACGCCTTCATGTTGTCGAAGTAGCTGTAGCCGCCGTAGAAAAAGACGGTGTCGTAGCCCCGATCCCGGAGCACGCTGCCCAGGGTGAACAGACCCTCGTTGCCCTCCCGGTGGATGATGGAACGGCCGGGCGTGGGCGGAATCGACAGCACCAGCGCCTCCATCCCGCGCGTCGTCCGGGTCCCGGTGGCGAAGCAGCGGGGGAAGAGCAGACCGTCTTCGGCGACGGCGTCGATGTTCGGCGTGAGGCCGCGGGGATCGGTGTAAGCGCCGAGAAAGTGGATGCTGAGGCTCTCGACGGTCAGCTGGATGACGTTCAGCCGGCGCTCCGGCTTGGGATTGTCGACTCGATGAACGAAGTCCCACGGGTCGTCGGACCTGAACGACGAGGGCGCGCTTCCGGTGAGCGCCCGCGCCAGGCGCAGAGCCCGCTCATCGTCGATGGTGCGGTAGAACCTCTCGTAGTCGAGCTCCTTGGATCGATACGCGGCGAAGAACGAGAACACGCCGTTCTTGGCCAGCTCCCTGTTGTTGTTGTTGCCGCCGAGCTGCGGGATGTCGGACTGGCTGATCAGCGACACCGAGAGCAGCGGCACCCCGATCAGCACGCCGCCGACGGCCCACCGCCTTCCGGCCGGCGTGTCGGAGCCGAGCCAGGCGTCGACCCAACCCGATCGACGGAGCAGCCAGAACGCGACAGAGGCGACCACCGCGAGCCCGATCAGGATCGCGGGCATCGGGTACGACTGCCAGATGTTCCCCACGACCTCGTTGGTGTAGATCAGGTAGTCGACGGCGACGAAGTTGAACCGCACGCCGATCTCGTCCCAGAACACCCACTCGGCCGCGGAGATGAAGGAGATCAGAAAAAGCCCGATCCACATCGACACCAGCATGAGCAGGCGATGCGCTCGACTGCCGAAGACCGACTGCGGGAGCAGGGCCAGCCACACCACCAGCGGCATCGCCGCCAGCAAACCGGTCAGCACGTCGAAACCGAAACCCATGGCGTAGGCTGCGATGAGCGACGAGTCCTGACTGACCAGCTGCCACGCCTTGATCGTCAACGCGATCCGCGAGACCGTGCTGAAGACCAGGAAGACCGCAACGAAGAGGACGACGCCTCCGAAACGGCCCGACACGAGCCTGGGGACCGGCCCGGAGCCGGCGGGTTGGAGCTCGAGATCATCGTTGTGCGGCATGTCGTCGCGTCCGGTGTCGGAGCCTACCACT
>JASFPU010000442.1:0-3580 GCA_050115855.1 Holophagae bacterium | reverse complement strand
CGCTGCCCTCCGTGTGTGGGTCCGCCACCTGACGACGGTGCTGATCGCCGGCTTCGTGATCGCGGTCGCGGTGATCGGCTACCGGAGAACCCTCGATCACAACGAGATCGAGTCGGTGACGGCGGACGACGTCGGAATTGATGTCGCCGACGTCGCGGTCGGGCTGTACCGCGGCTTCCAGCACACCGAGATCGTCAAGGGCGAACCGATCTTCACCCTGAACTCGCTCAAGACGCTGAGCCTGGCGTCCGGCTGGCAGGAGATCGAGGGCGTCCGGTTGCAGTTCTTTCAGGACGGCCAGGAGGGTCCGGTGCTGACCGCCGAAAAGGCGAGCTTCAACATCGAGACCCGCGAAGCTCGGCTGTCCGGCGCGATCCACGTCGAGTTTCCCAACGGCGCGTTCCTGAACACCGAGACCGGTCATTTCAACTCGAAGCGGCAGCTCTTCGAATCCGACGCGCCTGTCCTGTACGTCGATGGACCGACCTTCGGACGGGCGCAGCGCGCGACGTACAGCGTGCGCCAGAACCGGATCCACCTCGAGGGCAACGCAGCGCTGCGCGCCGAGGATGGGGCGATGCTGGTCGCCCCGGAGCTGATCTACCGGCGCGAAGATCGGCGGGTCGTATTCCCGTCCGGGGTCCAGCTGACCCAGGGATTGTCGATCATGCACGCACCCCGCGGCATCGTCCGACTCGCCGAGCAGGACGGCCCGGCGCAGACGATCGAGCTCGACGGCGGCGTCCAGGTCACCACCGTCGTGCAGTCGACCGGCGCGCAGGTCGAGCTCTGGGGTGAACGGATCATCTCCGAGAAGGATGCCCGGAGCAACTGGCAGATCGACGCCACGTCCTCTGGCCCGTGGGTCGACGTCCGCTTCATCGGCGGCCCGGACTACTTCGAGCGACGGCTCCAGACAACACGGCTCAACGCCGTGATCGGTCCGGACGGCATCATCGCCATGGGCACCGACCACAACATCTGTCTCACCGAGGTGCCGCACGAGGGGCCGACGCGTTCGGCGCAGGCGACCAGCGCCCGGGCGTGGTTCGTCGACGGCCAGCTGACCGACGTCGAGCTCGAGGGCGACGTCCAGCTGCGTGCGGACGACGTGGTCGGCAGGGGCCACCGGGCTCGCCTCATTCAGTCGTCGGGCATCGTCACGTTCCAGGGCGATCCGGGCGGCCGGACGCGGGTCACTCTCGAGTCGCCGCAGGGACGTGTGTCGTGCGCCCAGGCGGTGTTGTTCGATCGGCAGCAGCGGATCGAGGCGACCGGCCAGATCTCCGGTGAGATCCACAATGCACGACTGCTCGGCGCCGAGCCGGGCGGCGATGACGCCGAACCGATTCGATTCGCCGGCGACCGTCTCGAGGTCGACGAGAACGGCGATCGGTACACGCTGAGCGACGACGCCCGGATCTGGCAGGGTCACCGGCTGCTGCTCGCCGACGACGTGGTCTCCCGCCACGAGACCCAGTCCCTCCAGGCCCGAGGCCACGTTCGGGCGACCTTTCCGGCGGATCAGATTGACCGGGTGGCCGACGCCGGCGACGACGTCGTCGTGGTGGCCCGATCGCTCGACTACGATGAGACCGAAGGTCATGCGGTGTTCCGCGGCGCCGTCCACTACGCCGACCCGAAGCACTCGCTGACCGCGAATCGGTTGTCCATCGGGTTTGACGACAACGACCAAGTGACCGACGTCGAGGCGGAGGGCGCGGTCGAGATCAGGGATCTCGAGATGGGCCGAACCCTGACCGGGAAGCACGCGATACGCGACGTCGCGACCCAGGTCGTGACCGTCACCGGCAGCCCGGCCCAGCTCACCGACGGTCGAGGCAACGTGGCGTCGGGGGAGTCGTTGACCTGGAATCAGGCCGATGGTACGGTCTCGATCGGCGGCAACACCGAGCTGATCTACTACCCGGAGGAACAACCCTGAGCCCGAAAGCGCTGGATCTGGTCGCCCGACAGCTGCGCAAGGCCTATCGTGGGCGCTGGGTGGTCGATGGCGTCTCACTCACCATCTCGCCGGGGGAGATCGTCGGGCTGCTCGGCCCGAACGGCGCCGGCAAGACGACCACCTTCTACATGATGGTCGGGCTCGTCGAGCCGGACGAGGGCACCGTCATCCTCGGCGAACGGGAAATCACGGGCTTTCCGATGTATCGGCGTGCGCGGATGGGCGTCGCCTACCTGGCTCAGGAGCCGAGTGCGTTTCGCCACCTTTCGGTCGAGGACAACATCTGGCTCATTCTGGAGGCGATCGGCATCGACAAGATGGCGGCGGCCCGCCGGATCGGCAAGCTGCTCAGGGAGTTCGGCCTCGAGCAGCTCAAGGGCCAGCGGGCCGAGACGCTGTCGGGCGGTGAACGGCGACGTCTCGAGATCGCTCGCGCACTCGCCACGGATCCGACCTTCATTCTGCTCGACGAACCGTTCGCCGGCATCGATCCGATCGCGGTGCTCGATCTCCAACGGATCATTGCACACCTCAAGTCACTGGGAATAGGCGTGTTAATCACCGATCACAACGTACGCGAGACGTTGAAGATCACCGATCGCGCCTATATAATCAAGGACGGCAAGATTTTTGCTACGGGTCACCCGCGCGAGCTTGCCGACAACGAAGACGTTCGCAGGATTTACCTCGGTGCGGACTTCCGACTGTAGGCCGGCTCGCCGCTGGTGACACGACGACCACCGAGGCGGGCGGCGGCGGCGGTGCCACGGGAATGGTGATCACCGCGGTCGCCGGGAGCGAAACGCTCCGCTGAAAACGAGGACCATGGCGCTCGAGCAGAAACTCAGATTGAAGCTCGCCCAGCGACTGGTGATGACGCCGTCGCTGCAGCAGGCGATCAAGCTGCTCCAGCTGTCGCGGCTGGAGCTCGAGGAGACGCTCGCCCAGGAGATCCTGGAGAATCCCGTGCTCGACGTCGAGGAGGGCGAGGAGGCGGCCGCCGCCGCAGCCGATCAGACCGAGGACAGGACAAGCACAAGCGCGGGCGACGACGCACTGCCGTCGGAGGAGGAGGCCTACGACGACATCGACGTCGAAGCCTTCTTCGCCGACTACCTCGCCGACCACCGCCCCGAGGGGCCGTCGATGGCGGCGGCCGATCCGGGGGACAGTGTGCCGCTGGAGAACATCCTGTCGGTGAGCGGCGGTCTGGCGGACCACCTGCTGTGGCAGCTCCATCTCCTCGACTGCAGCCCTCGGGTGGTCGCCATCGCCGAGTACATCATCGGCAATCTCGACGAGGACGGCTTCCTCCAAGCTTCCGACGACGAGATCCTCGCGGTGACCGGAGCCGCAGCGACGGAGCTCGCGGAAGCACTCGACACGGTGCGCTCGCTCGACCCGCCCGGGGTCGGCGCGCGGACGCTGCAGGAGTGCCTGACGATGCAGATCGACCAGCTGCTGGCGGCCGCCGAGGACGCCGACGATCCGGCGGTTCTCGACCGGACGCGACTGGTCGTGACCGAGCACTGGAACGAGCTGCTGCACCAGAAGTGGGAGCAGCTCGCCGCGTCATGCGGCTGCGAGGTCCAGGATCTCAAGGACGTGGTCGAG
>JASFPU010000441.1:0-3584 GCA_050115855.1 Holophagae bacterium | reverse complement strand
ACCAGCTCGATCGACGGCTTGCGGACCTGGGTGAAGATGGCGAAGTCGATGTCCGACAGCTCGAACGCGCCGTTGGCGGCCAACGACCGCACCACCTTCGGCCAGCCCTCGTGATTCACCTCCGGCGGGTAGCGCTCGATCATCCTGACCGTTGTTCGACCCGCCTCGGCCGCCTCCGGCGTCGCCGGCTCGAATGTTCCGCCGGCATAGATGCCCCAGTGGGCGTGGTAGGAGCCGTCGGCGCGCATGGCCGACGCCACGAACCCCGGCTCCTCCGCAGGCTCGATGACCGCCGCCCCGGCCCCGTCACCATAAAAGAAGATCATCGGGTCGTCGGGCGACGCCAGCTTGTGCATGTTGTAGACGCCGACCACAAGGACAGTCTTGAGGGCCTCGTTGGCGGCGATGAGACCGGCCGCGATCGCAGCCCCCGTCGGGAAGGAGGCGCAGGCACAGCCGACATCGAAGGTGCCGGCGTTGGTCGCGCCCAGCTTGTGCTGCAGCACCACGGACGTGGCCGGCGTCACGTAGTCCGGCGAGTCGGTGCCGAGCACGATCAGGTCCACGTCCTCGGGGCGACGTCCGGCCCGCTCCAGTGCCTGCTGTGCCGCCGGCAGGGCGATGTCGGAGGTGCACCAGTCGTCGGGGGCCCACCACCGCGTGCGGATCGCCGACGACTCTTCCATCTTGTCGACGAAATCCGGGATGTGGGCGAAGCGCTCGCGCAGGTGGTCGTTGGACACCTCGATCTCGGGGATGTAGCGACCGGTCGAGATGATCGTGGCGTATCGCGTCATGTGTTCTCCCGTCTCCGCGCCAAAACGAGGGTCAAAGGTCAGAAGGTCAGGAGTTAAGAGTCAATAGTGAAGCCAGAACCTGCACGTACTCGCGAGAGGTTCCTGCACGGCGACGAGGTTTGGGCTTCCCCTCTTCACCCTTCACCTCCTTACCTCTTCACCCGTTCACTTGGGTGGGCGGCTGGCACTCCAAACTCCGAACTCCAAATCGTCCCTATGTTCCGATCACCAAACCACCGTCGACGCTGAGCACCGTGCCGGTGATCCAGCTGGCTGCGTCGGAGGCCAGCCACAGGTAGGCCTCGGCGATGTCGCCGACGTCGCCGATCCTGCCCAACGGGGTGTGCGACACCATCCCCTCGAGCACCTTCTCAGGCATGGCGTTGATGATCTCTGTCTTGACGAAGCCGGGCGCGACGGCATTGACCCGAATCCTGAACTTGCCCAGCTCGCGCGCCCAGGTCTTGGTCATGCCGATGACACCGGCCTTGGTGGCCACGTAGTTGGTCTGGCCGAAGTTGCCGTTGAGGCACGCCACCGACGACGCGTTGAGCACGGCGCCACCCTCACCGCCCGCGATCATCGACGGCACCACCGCCCGCGTGCAGTTGAAGACGCCCTTGAGGTTGACGCCGATGACCGCGTCCCATTTGTCGTCGGTCATGCGCGCCACCACCTCGCCGTTCTTGTACTTGACCAGCTGCGCATCGCGCACGATGCCGGCGTTGTTGACCAGCGCGTACACCGGCCCCCAGCGCTCGACCACTGCGGCCACCGCGGCCTCCACAGCCTCGGCCTCGGCCACATTGACCTGCTGGAAGACGCCCGCGCTCTCCGGCGCGTCATTCACGTCCCACGCCGCCACCTTGCAGCCCTCGGCCACGAAACGCTCGGCCGTCGCTCGGCCTATGCCGGCGGCCGCCCCGGTGACAATGACAACTTTGCCCTTCAATCCTGTTTCGATCATGAGCTCTCCCCGGTGTCACGATGATTCGCCTTCAGGCGACGCCTGCTGCGCCGAAACGGCGGCAGGCAAGAAGCGACGGGGGCGCCGCAACGCGGCGCCCCCGGTCGAAGCATCAGAAGAAGCGGAACTCGACGGTCCCGATGATCGTACGGGGCGCGCCGTAGGAACCCTGGATCGCGCCGAGGACCGGCAGGTTGTAGCCGCTGATGAGGTACTCCTTGTCGGTCAGGTTCTTGCCGCTGAGGCCGATCCGCCACTTGGCGCTCGGCGACAGCCACGCGACCCAGGCGTCCACCAGACCGTAGGCTTCCTGCGTGATGGGCTCGAGCGGCGTGCTGCCGGTCGGGTCCCGCGGGTCCGCACCACCCTCGTTCGTCAGCATGGTGTCGTCCCGGTAGCTGTAGCCGACGCTGCCCGTGATCAGGCCGCCGAAGGCCGGGAAGTCCACGTTGAAGCGGATGGCGCCGGTCCACTCGGGCGCATTGGTGATCACCTGGGTGTCCACGAAGCCGTCGTTGTCCCCGTCGAGGAAGGAGTCCGGCTCGGCATCCAGGTAGGCGAGGAAGCCCGACAGGCCGTACCACGAGTTGGAGGCGTAGTTGTACTCGAGCTCGAAGCCCTGGATGGTGGCGTCTCCGGCATTGAGAAAGTTGCCGAAGAAGGCGTCGTCCGTTCCGTCGCCGTTGGAGTCATACGACGTGAAGGTACTGACCTGGATGTCCGAGTAGCTGCCGTAGAACACGGCCGCATTGAGGACCAGCTTGCGGTCGGCCAGCACCGACTTGACGCCCACCTCACCGACGGTCATCACCTCGTCGTCGAAGGGCAGTGCGGTCTCGGGGAACAGGGTCGACTGGGCGCGGACGTTGTAGCCGCCACTCTTGAAGCCCTGGTTGACCGACACGTAACCCATCACGTCCGGCGTGAACTGGTAGTCGAGGCCGATCTTGGGTGCCCATGAGGTGAAGGTCGTCTCGTCGTCGAAGTCCGCGGCCACGAAGTAGTAATCGTTGAAGTCATTGTCAGTGTTGTAGACATTGAACGCCACGCCGTGCTTCTTCTCACGCGTCGGCCGCAGGCCGAGGTTGAGGGTCAGCTTGTCGGTGAGCCTGTAGTCCGCATCGGCATAGATTGCGTAGGACGTCGTGTCCTGATAGCCCTCGGTGGTGTTCGGGAAGTTGGTGAAGAAGATCGCCTCGACGAGGCCGCCTGCCGTGCCGTCGAAGTAGTAGAGGCCAAGCACGCCGCTCAGGCGCTCGCCCCCGCTGTAGAGCAGCTGGAACTCCTGAGTGAACTGGTCGTCGTAGTAGGTGGCCTCGGAGTCGGCGATGGCCAGCGGGGTGGTGTCGAAGTCGATCCAGTTGCGGGTGTCGGTTTCGCGGTAGGCAGTGATCGACTTGAAGCGCAGGCTGTCACTGATGTCCCAGGCCAGGGTCAGCGAGTAGCCCGTCGACTCCACCTCGTTCACCGGATCGATGCCGCTCTCGGTGTCGAAGAGGTTCGGATAGGGCGGACACGCCACGCCGGTGAAGGCGAGGCAGAACGGGTTGGCCTCCAACCGGGTGAGACCGATCGGTTCGGCGTCATCCTCGGTGCGGTCGAAGTTCACCTGCAACGACACGTTGTCGGCCGGCAGCCACTCCAGAGCGGCGCGATACGCAGTGGTGTTCTTGTCCGACACATCGCGATCCTGGTAGAGGTTGCGGCCGTAGCCGTCGCGCATCAGCTTGGCGACCGCGATCTTGCCGCGCAGCTTGCCCTCGATGATCGGCCCGCTCAGGTTCAGGCGGTACTCCTGGGTTCCGAAGCTGCCGTAGCCG
>JASFPU010000440.1:0-3597 GCA_050115855.1 Holophagae bacterium | reverse complement strand
TGGAGGGTAGCGTCGTGACCGTCGTCGACGGCGTGGTGACCGCGATCGGTCCCGAGGGCTTCTTCCTCCAGACCGTCGACGGCTTCGACGACGGAGATCCGGACACCTCCGAGGGGCTGTACGTCTCCACCGGCTCCCCGGTGCCCCCGGGCGTCCAGCCCGGTTACGCCACCGAGGTCACCGGAACCGTGGTCGAGTTCTACGGTTTCACCCAGCTCGAGGCGCCGTTGACCATCAACGTCTCCGTCGGGCTGGTTCCGATACCGCCGCCGGTGGTCTTCGACGCGGCGACGCCGTCGCCGGACCCGACGGCACCCAGCTGCGCCGTCGAGTACGAGTGCTACGAGGGCATGCTGGTCGCCGCCGCGGGGCTCGTCGTCGGCCCGAGCCAGACCTTCGGCACGGATCCCATCGCCGAGTTCCACGCCATCGCCACCGCCGGACCCGCACCGATGCGCGACATCGGCGCCGAGTACCCGGGCATGCCCGGTTTGCCGCCGACGGTGCCGATCTTCGACGGCAACCCGGAGGTCTTCGAGGTCGACCCCGACAAGCTCGGTGCGACCAACGTCATGGCCAAGCCCGGCGATACCTACGCCGTCACCGGCCCGCTCGGCTACGAGTTCAGCGGCTGGGAGATCTGGGCCGATGCCGATGTGTCGCTGACCCCCGGTCCGACCGTCGTCGAACCGGTCCGACCGGCCGCACCCGGAGAGATGACCATCGCCTCGCTCAACATGTTCCGCCACTACGACGACATCGACGATCCCCTGACCCAGGACGAGGTCGTCCCGACCGCCGAGTACCTCGCACGGCAGGCGAAGTTCCGCCGCTACATCCTGGATGTGCTGCAGGCACCGGACATCCTCGGCGTGCAGGAGGTCGAGAACCTGGACGTCCTCACCGCGCTGGCCGCGGACATCCAGGCAGCCGACCCGACCGTGGCCTACACCGCCTACCTGCTGCCGGGCAATAACTCGTTCGGCATGAACGTCGGCTATCTGGTGCGCGACTCGGTGCACTCGGTCACCGTGACGCAGCTCGGGCTGAACGAGATCCTTGTCGGCTGGGGCTCCCCGCTCTTCGACCACCCGCCGCTGCTGGTCGAGGGCACCTGGGTCGCCGACGGCGCGTCGTTCGACGTCGCGGTGCTCGACAACCACACCCGATCGTTCATCGGCGTCACTGATCCGTTCGACGACTACGCCCGCCAGAAGCGGTTCCAGCAGGCCCAGTCCATCGCGCAGAAGGTGCAGGACTTCCAGACCGCCGAGCCGAACATGCCGCTGATCGTCATCGGCGACCTCAACGCCTACCAGTTCACCGACGGCTACGTCGACGTGGTCGGCCAGATCCGCGGCGAGGTCAACCCCGACCACAACCTGCTGTTCGGCCCGGAGATCACATCGCCGACGTTGGCCAACGAGATCGACCGGGTCGCCGCCGACGAGCGGTACTCGTACCTCTACCGCGGCACGCGCCAGGTCCTCGACCACGCTCTGACCAGCCTCGCCGCTCGGCCCTACGTCGCCGACCAGCAGTACGGCCGCGGCAACGCCGAGTCGCCGGGGATCCTGATCGCCGACGGCTCGGTGCCCGATCGCAGCACCGACCACGACGGCATGGTGCTCTACCTCGGGGTCGGATCGGTGATCTTCGCCGACGGCTTCGAGAGCGCCGACTCGTCGCGGTGGGACGGCTCCACTCGATAGCCGGGTCATTCGGCCGGCGCCCGAGTTCGTCTGACACACAGGGCGGCGGTACAATCCAGATTCGCCGCCGGGGCGGCGTGACACCATGTACCTGGATTTCTACGATCTCAAAGCCGAGCCGTTCAACATCACTCCGGATCCGAAGTACCTGTTCTTCAGCCGGTGCCACCGCGATGCCTTCGAGCACATCGTCTACGGCATCACCCAACGCAAGGGGTTCATCCAGATTACCGGCGAGGTCGGCGCCGGCAAGAGCACGATCTGCCGCGCGGTCCTCGAGGAGCTCGACGACGAGCAGTACGCCACCGCGCTGATCCTCAATCCGGTCATGACCGGAATCCAGCTTCTGCGGTCGATCCTGCGCGAGCTCGAGCTCGATGACCGGGGCAACGACCGGGTCCGCCTCACCGAGCGGCTCGATCGCTTCCTGCTCGAGCGCGCCAACGCCGACTGCGATGTCGTGCTGCTCATCGACGAGGCCCAGGACATGTCGCCCGAGCTGCTCGAGCAGGTCCGCCTGCTGTCCAATCTCGAAACCGACGACCGCAAGCTGCTTCAGATCGTCCTGGTCGGTCAACCCGAGCTCAAGACGATGCTCGCCGGCGACAGCCTGCGCCAGCTCAATCAACGGATCACGGTCCGCTACCACCTCGATCCGATCCGACGAGACGAGGTCGAGGCCTACATCCTGCACCGGCTCCAGGTCGCGGGCTCGAACGGCCGACCGAGCTTCACCAGCGCCGCGTTCCGCGCCATCCACCGGCGCTCGGGCGGCGTTCCCCGCCTGATCAACGCCGTGTGCGACAAGACCCTGCTCTGCGGCTATGTCGAGGGCCGTGACCGGCTCGGCTACTGGCAGGTTCGACGCGCCGTGAGAGAGCTCGGCGGAGGCCGGCGATGAGCCTGATCGGCGACGCGCTGCGCAAGACCCGGCGGGAGGCCGCCGAGCGCGAGGTCGAGCGCCGAGGCGTGCTCTACTCGGCCAGGATCACCGACGCTCCGACCCGCTCGAACCTCGGTCTCGGCCTGCTCCTGGGGGCGCTCATCGCGATCGTCGCCACGGTCGCCGGAGGCGTCGCAGTGTGGTGGCTCTTCAGTCGAAACGCACCGGAGCGTCCGATCGAAGCCTCGGCGGTTCAGGCCGCGGCGGCCGTGACGGCGACGCCACAGGCCGACGGTGACAACAACAGCTCTCAGGACGCACCACGGCGAGCAGAGTCAGCGGCAGTGGCAGAGACAGGAGCAGGGACAGTGGCAGGAACAGGAGCAGGGACAGCGACAGGGGCAGTGGCAGGAACAGGCACAGCGGCAGGGGCAGGGGTTGGTTCAGCGGCAGCAACCGAATCCGATTCCGGTTCCGAAGCGGCGTCCGATTCCGAAACCGAGCCCCTGACCGATGGCGATGGCGAGCAGCACCCGCCACCGGAGGCACCTACCGAAACCTCGGTGACGACCGGGTACGCCGGGACCGAGGACGGTGACGAGGTCTACCTCCTCGAGGCAGAGGTCGGCGGAGTCCGCCTCGAGCTGGACTACATCGTGTACCGCACCGTCGACCCGTTCGCCGAGATCAACGGTATCGAGGTCCACCAGGGCAGCACGGTCGCCGGGTTCCGCGTCAAAGAGATCGAGAAGGACCGGGTACGGCTGTCGGACGGCCGGCGGAGCATCGTCCTGCGGACGCCCTGACGCCCCACCGTCGAGCACGGAACCGCGAACGACACCGCCGGATCAGCGGACGACGGTTGACGCGGTGACGTTGCCGCTCGCGTCGTCGAGCTCGACCGTGACCTCGGTTCCCGGCGCCGCCTCGACGCGGACCGCCAGGCTCGCGTCGAGAATGGCGCCGAAGCGGTCGGCCAGATCCGCCGCCTGAGCCGATCCC
>JASFPU010000439.1:0-3602 GCA_050115855.1 Holophagae bacterium | reverse complement strand
GCGCTCATCCAGCATCCAGCATCCAGCATCGCCCTCGTCCGCCTCGGCGGACGAGGGCCGTAACTGGAATCACCGAACGCGCACAGCCCTTCTCCGTATACTGGTTGATCAGGACGCCGCGAACCGGCACCCTGGAGGTCCATCTTGAACCCAGTCTCCGACACCGTGCTCGAGCGCGTCGAGCGTCTGCACACCTCGATCGTCAAGGTCATCCGGGGCAAGGCGGAGATCGTCGACGCCCTGATCGCAGCGTTGCTCGCCCGCGGCCACGTGCTGCTCGAGGATGTGCCGGGGGTCGGCAAGACCACCCTCGCCCAGGCGTTGGCGCGATCGCTCCGGCTCGAGTTCCAACGGATCCAGTTCACCTCGGACACGCTGCCGTCCGACATCATCGGCATCTCGGTCTACCGCCAGGACGCGAGCGGTTTCGAGTTCGTTCCCGGGCCGCTGTTCGCCAACGTCGTGCTCGCCGACGAGATCAACCGGGCGGCGCCGCGCACCCAGTCGGCGCTGCTCGAGGCGATGAGCGAGCACGCGGTCACGGTCGAGAAGACGCGGCACCGGCTCGCCGAGCCGTTCCTGGTCATCGCGACGCAGAACCCGATCGAGTCGACCGGAACCTACCCGCTGCCCGAGTCGCAGCTCGACCGGTTTCTGATGCGGTTGTCGATGGGCTACCCCGGCCCCGACGAGGAGCTCGAGCTGCTGCGCGCAGGCGGTGCCGAGCCCGAGCTGGCGGCACTCGAGCCGGTGCTCGACGCAGCCGAGGTGGTCGAGCTGCAGTCGATGGTCGGCGAGGTGCACGTCGATGCAACCCTGTTGGACTATCTGCTCCGGGTCGTCACCACGACCCGAGAGCACGATGCACTGTCGCTCGGCGTATCGACCCGAGGTAGCCTGTCCTGGCAGCGCTCGGCCCAGGCCCTGGCGCTCGTCCGTGGCCGGTCCTACGTCATTCCCGACGACCTCCAGCAGACCGCGGAGTCGGTGCTCGCCCACCGGGTGCTGCTCGCCGATCCACTGGTCGGCGACGGCTGGGAGAAGAGCCGGCTCGAGCGCGCGGTGATCCGGTCGGTGATCGACGACACGCCCATCCCGAGATGAGCTTCGCCAGCGCGTTTCCCGGCTTCAAGCTCCGCCTGACTCGCTGGGGGGCGGGGTTCATCGTCGCCTGCGTGATTCTCGGCCTCGCCGCGGTCAACACCGGTAACAACGCCTTGATGGCCATCCTGTCCCTCGCTCTCGGCAGTTACGTGGTGTCGGGCACGTGGTCGCGGCAGGTGCTGGCGGCGATCGACGTCGACGTGTCGCTGCCGCCCGAGTGCTTTGCCGGTCGCGCCGCGATCGCCGAGGTGACGCTGCGCAACCGCTCGAGGCTGTTCCCGGCCTACGGTGTCGTCCTGCGCGATCGGGACGGACGACCGCTGCTCACCGAGCCGCTGGTCCGCCGCGACCGCGCGTGCACGAGGTCGGTCCGGCTGTGTTTCGACCGGCGGGGCTGGACCGAGGTCGGTCCGTGGCGAATCGAGGTCCTGCTGCCGCTCGGTTTCTTTGTCAAGTCCAAGGAGCTGCTGCGCGGCCGTCGGACCCTGGTCCTGCCCCGTCTGCTCGACGTCGAGCCGGCCGTGGAGCTCGACCGCGGCGGTGGGCGGCGGTCACCAGACGAGCTGTCGGATCGCGGTCGCGAGGGTGACGTGACCCAGCTGCGGGAGTTCCGCGACGGTGACGACCACCGACAGATGCACTGGAAGCAGACCGCGCGCCAGCAACGGCCGATTGTCGTCGACCGGCAGCACGCCGCTGCGGCGCCAGTCTATCTGGTGCTCGATCCGCGGCTGCCGGACCCGGATGATCCGGCGAGCCGGGATCGCTTCGAACACACCGTGAGCGAGGTCGCGACGGTCGCCGTCCGGCGGCTCCAACGCGGCACACCGGTCGGCCTTGTCGTGGGCTCGACCTTGGTGCCGCCGGTGCGCGATCCGCGTCAGGCCGCGTGCCTGCTGCGGCCCCTCGCCGAGGTCGAGCCGTGCGCCGCCGGTGGTGCCGGACCGCGGGTGCCTGAACGTCGCTCATCGGCGGTGTACTCGGTGGCGGGGACACCGTGAACCGGGTCACCCGATCGCGTCGCATGCTCGGCTGGACGCTGCTCTGGGCGATGGTGCCCCTGCCCTTTCTGTACATCGTGCTGGCGCCGTTCTGGATCATCGCCGGTGCGGCAGGGCTGTTCCTGGTGCTGTGGCCGGAGCGGGTCGTCCGACCGTCGACGACCGTGCTGAATCTGCTTGCGCTGCTCATCCTGGTCGTCGTCGTCGGCACGGGCGGCCTGCACGTCGGACCGTTGCGCCCGCTCGGCCACCTTCTGCTGCTGCTCACCGCGGTTCGGGTCCTGCTCGTCGACGACCACCGAAGCTTCGTCCGGGCGCTCGCGCTGGTCGGCATGGTGTGGGTCGTGTCGGTGTCGGCATCGACCCACATGGCGGTCTCGATCTACTTCGTCGCGTCGGCCGTGATCCTCTGGTGGGTCGGCATGTGGCTCAACATGACGGGCCTCGGGATCGATCCCTCGGTGTCGGCACTGAGGGTCCCGCGACTGCGCCACGTGGCGACCGCATCGTTCGCGACCCTGGTGATCGCGGTGCCGTTCTTCGTCGCCATGCCGCGCCTCGGGTCGCCGTGGGTTGCCGGCTCGAGCTTCGCACGCAGCACCGGGTTCTCGCCCGACGTCGACCTCGGCAAGCTGGGCCGGGTGACCGTCTCGCAGGAGGTCGCGCTGGTGCTGCGGGCCGCGGACGGCGGCACGATTCGCCGCGACTGGACGAGGCTCCGCGGCACGGCGTTCGACCAGGTGATGGCCGGGTCGTGGATGCCGCGCCGCACCAACCTGAGGCCGCTCGACGTGTCCAGGGGCGTCAGCTGGTTGCGGCCGGAGGTCGGAACGCTCGACGGCAGCGTCGAGCTCGACGTCAGTCTGCTCCGGCCGCGCCACTACCTGATGATCCCCCCGGGAACGATCGCGGTGCAGGCGCCGACCGAGCTCGCTCTGGATCCGTACGGCGGGCTGTTCTTCGGCTACCGGCGCGGCGAGCCCCTGAACTACCGGATCTGGGTCTCGGGTGCAACACCTCCGCGGGCGGCGCCGCCATCGGCCCGGGACACAAGGCTGCCGCGGAGCGATCCACGGGTGCGTCAGCTCGCCGACCAGGTGGCCGGCAATGTCGTCGGAGCGGCGGCCCGCGCTGACGCGGTGGAGCGGTATCTGCAGGCCAACTACCGGTACGCGCTGAGCTCGGGGATTCGGATCCAGACCGACGATCCGGTGGCCTGGTTCCTGTTCGACGGCCGCGAGGGCCACTGCGAGTTCTTCGCCGGGTCGATGGTGGTGCTGCTCCGCCACCTGGGCGTTCCGGCGCGGATGGTCGCCGGCTACAGCGGCGGCGATCTGTCGCCCGATGGAGACGAGCTCGTGGTGCGCGAGTCGAACGCCCACGCGTGGGTCGAGGTCTGGCTGGGTGTCGAGCGCGGCTGGGTGACCTACGACCCGACGCCCGCGGTCGGCGTACCCGGGCTCGCCGGGATGACCGGCGCGCAGCGCCTGCGCTGGA
>JASFPU010000438.1:0-3603 GCA_050115855.1 Holophagae bacterium | reverse complement strand
AGGACTACGAGATCCCAACCGTGGTGTCGCTCAACACGATCATGATCGACGGCACTGGGATGTGCGGCGGCTGCCGGGTCGCGGTCGGCGGCGAGAGCAAGTTCGTCTGCGTCGACGGCCCCGAGTTCGACGCCCACCAGGTCGACTTCGACCTGATGATGAAGCGCCAGCGGATCTACCTCGAGGAGGAGGCGATCGCGCGCGAGAAGTACCTGAAGAACCACGCCTGCAAGGCGGTTGACGGCGCGGAGGTGAGCTGATGGCCAGAGAGAAGCTCGAGAAGAAGGAGCGCATGAAGATCCCCCGGCAGGAGATGCCGGCGCAGGCGCCGATGGAGCGGATCAAGAACTTCAACGAGGTCGCGCTGGGCTTCACCGAGGAGCTGGCCCTGGCCGAAGCCGACCGCTGCCTCGAGTGCAAGAAGCCGAAGTGCGTCGACGGCTGCCCGGTCGGCATCGACATCCCGGGCTTCGTCGCCAAGATCCAGGAGGGCGACTTCGAGACCGCGCTCGCCATCATCAAGAAGGACAACACCCTGCCCGCGATCTGCGGCCGCGTCTGCCCGCAGGAGGACCAGTGCGAGGTCGTCTGCGTCACCGGCAAGAAGGCCGAGCCGGTTGCGATCGGTCGCCTCGAGCGCTTCGTCGCCGACTGGGAGATGGCCCAGGGCGAGATCAAGATGCCGACACAGAAGCCGGCCACCGGTTTCAAGGTCGCGGTCGTCGGCTCGGGCCCGGCCGGGCTCGCCTGCGCCGCCGACCTCGCGCTGCGCGGTCACAAGGTGACGATCTTCGAGGCGCTCCACAAGCCCGGCGGCGTGCTGGTCTACGGCATTCCCGAGTTCCGGCTGCCCAAACGCATCGTCCAGGAGGAGATCGGCAACCTGGAGAAGCTGGGCGTCGAAATCCGCTGCAACTTCATCATCGGCAAGACCGCGTCGGTCGAGGATCTGTTTGACGAGTACGGCTACGATGCGATCTTCCTCGGCACCGGCGCCGGCCTGCCGTACTTCATGGGCATTCCCGGCGAGAACTACATCGGCGTGCTGTCGGCGAACGAGTTTCTGACCCGCGTCAACCTGATGAAGGCGTTCTCGTTTCCGGACTACGACACACCGGTCCGGCTCGGCAACAACGTCGCGGTCGTCGGCTCGGGCAACGTCGCCATGGACTGCCTGCGCACCGCCAAGCGACTCGGCGCCGAGAACGTGATCTGCCTGTACCGCCGGACCCGCGACGAGTCGCCGGCGCGGCTCGAGGAGCTCGAGCACGCCGAGGAAGAAGGCATCGACTTCCGCTGGCTGTCGTCGCCGGTCGAGATCTACGGCAACGAGGACGGGCTGGTGACCGGCGCCCGGGTCCAGCGCATGGAGCTCGGCGAGCCGGACGACTCGGGCCGGCGGCGGCCGGTGCCGATCCAGGGCGACCAGTACGACATCGAGCTCGATCAGCTGGTCATGGGCATCGGCCAGGGACCGAACCCGGTGGTCACCAAGAGCACCAAGGGCCTCGAGCTCAACCGGTGGGGCAACATCGTGGTCGACGAGGAGACGATGATGACGTCGATCGCGGGCGTCTTCGCCGGCGGCGACATCGTCACCGGGGCGGCGACGGTGATCCTGGCGATGGGCGCCGGCAAGAAGGCGTCGGCCGGCATCGACGCCTATCTCAAGGACACCGCCAACGCGACGAAGAGCGCTTGATCGGTCGATCGACGACGCGAAACGCACGGTTGGCTCGACCGCGGGGAGCTCTCTCGCGTGGTACAATCCGAACGGGAGTCGCGACGCCTTTGGATGACATAAACATCGTGTTTGCATGTACTTGTGCGGACCGGGAGTGGGCGGCTGAAGCACATCGCCGGGGCCGAGGGGCGCGGCTTTGACGATCAGCGGCAACCTCCGCACGATGCCGTTCGCCGATCTGCTCCAGTGGGTGTCCCAGAGCCGCAAGACCGGCACCCTGGCGATCGAGGGCGACCCGTACAACAAGAAGATCTACTTCCGCAACGGGCTGGTGATCGCCGCATCGAGCGAGAACCCGACCGAGTTCCTCGGCTACTACCTGGTCGGTTGGAACTACGTCGCGGACGAGGAGCTCCAGGAGCTGCTCGACATGCAGGAGCAGTACAACACGCTGCTCGGTGAGCTGCTGGTGATCATCGGCCGGGTATCGCGCGAGGACCTGACACACATCCTGCAGGTCAAGACCGAGGAGGCGATCTACGATCTTTTCCGGTGGGACGAGGGCGACTTCCGCTTCCTGGAGAACATCTTGCCCGCGAAGAAGTTCCAGCCGCTCAACCTGCCGGTCGACATGATCATCCTCGAGGGCGTGAGACGGCGGGACGAATGGGAGCGCTGCGGCGACGTGATCGCCGACGTCACCTGGGTGCCCAAGCTCGTGCGGGCCGTCGACGTGCGGCAGATCGGCCAAACCGAGCTCGGCATCCTGCGCGAGATCAATGGCGTCAACAGCATCGAGCAGATCGCGCTGAACTGCCGGATCGCGCCGTTCCACGTCATGTACTTCGTCTTCCAAGGGCTGAGCCACCAGCTGTTCGAGGTGCGGCCGCCGGACGAGGGCGAGTCCGAGATTCCCGGTTTCTCGTCGCGCGCCTGGCGCACCCTGATCCACGAGGCCGAGCTGCTGCTGGAGAGCGGCGATCTGGGCGGCGCCTACAAGCGGCTTGCCGACATCCGCGGTAAGTACGGCGAGCACCGTGAGGTGGCGGAGCTGGCGTCGGGTCTCGAGGACACCATCCGGGCCTCGGTCGATGGGCTCGACCTGGACGAAAGTGTCGTGCTCAAGCTCGGTGTGCCGGCGAACGAGCTGACCGACGTGCAGTGCACTCCGGAGGAGGGGTTCCTGCTGTCGCGGATCAACGGCATGTACAAGCTGGGTGAGATCCTCGCCATGGTGCCTGGCAACGAGCTCGACAAGCGGGTCATGGTCGCGTCACTGATCAAGAGGGAAGTCGTCAAGCGGTGAGGCGTCGAGCTTCTTGCCAGATCGTGGTGCAGTCCTTTTCTTCTCCCTTTTCCCAGTAAGCCGATCCTCCGCCGGTGTTGTGACGGCCTGGAAAAGGGAGAAGAAAAAGGAAGGGGCCGATCTCGTTCGATTGAGCCTAACGGCGGAATTTTTGTTTGCGACTGAGACTTGATTACAACATGCCGGCTGGGATCGGTCCGGGCCGCTTCAGCGAAAAACAACACACGAGGAGGACATCCGATGTCGAAGTTCGAACTGCCACCTCTGCCGTACGCCGCCGACTCGCTCGCGCCGCACATCGACGCGCGGACGATGGAGATCCACCACGGCAAGCACCACGCGGCCTACGTCAACAACCTCAACGGCGCGATCGAGAAGCACCCCGAGCTGTTCGACCAAACGATCGAGGGGCTGCTGGCGAATCTGGCGGCGATTCCTGAGGACATCCGCACAGCAGTGCGCAACAACGGCGGCGGCCACGCCAACCACAGCTTCTTTTGGCCGCTGCTCAGCGGCTCCGGCGGCGGCGCGCCGAGCGGCGACCTGGCGGACGCGATCAACGGTGCCTTCGGCTCGTTCGAAATCTTCAAGGAGACGTTCGGCCAGGCGGCGT
>JASFPU010000437.1:0-3607 GCA_050115855.1 Holophagae bacterium | reverse complement strand
CTCCGGCACCACCGCCCCATTCATCGCTCCCCTGGTGGCGGACCGCACATCGAGCGGCGGCGGCCACGTGTCCTACGTGCCGATTCCGTTCCGCAACGGCTGCACGGTGTCGCTCGTCGGTGCGCAGGATGCGCGCATCTGGTTCCAGGTCGTGGCCCGGCTGGTCGCCGATCCGGCCGGCGTCCGGTCGTTCACCGGTCGGGAGCCGATCGGCGGCTTCCGGGACATGCTCGAGCGTGCGGGCACCGACCCCTGGGGCGGCGGACCGTACCCGACCGTTGGCGGTCTCGCGAGCCTGGAGCCGGGCGGCAGCCAGGTGATCGCGACGCTCGACGGTCCCGACGTGATCAACGGACTTGTGCTCCGGGTCAAGCGATCGCACTGGCCTCGGCTCGGTGTCCGGTTCACGTTCGACGATCGGCCGCCCCGGCTGGTCACGTTGATGGACCTGTTCGGCATTCCCAACACGATCGGCGCGACGACCCGCTCGCTGCTGGTCGGTGCCGACGACGCCGGCGACCTGTACTGCTACTTTCCGATGCCGTTCTTCGACCGGGCCGTGGTCGAGCTCATGCGCCGCCCGGTCGAGGGCCCGCCCGCGGTCAGGGTCGAGTACGCGCTGCGCAGGCTCGGTGCCCCGCCGCCGGCCGATGCCGGGTACTTTCACGTCCAGGCGCGGCGGCACGACGGCCATTCAGAGGCCGGGGAGATCGACGTGCTCGAGCTCGACGGCGCCGGGGCCTGGGTCGGACTGGCGGCGGAGCTCGCACCGGGCAACCGTCGAGGGTGGGCGTTTCTCGAGGGCGACGAGACCGTGCGGATCGACAACGAGGCGGTGCCCTCATGGCGCGGCACGGGGACCGAAGACTTCTTCAACGGCGGCTTCTACTTCCGCTCCGGCGACTCGCCGCCGACACCGTTCACGACCGCGCTGGCCGGTGCGCCGTTCATCCGTCGCGCCCGGCCGCGGGTCGATGCCTACCGGCTGATGCTCGGCGACGCGGTGGTCTTCGGCGAGTCGATCGACGCCGATCTCGAGGCCGGGCCGACCGGTGATCTGGCGCTCCAGGGCACGACGATCGCGTACGCGTACCTCCGGCCGTCCGCCGACACCGCAGCGGCCGACACCACGGATCGACCCTGAGGTCCGGGCGGTCGGTGATCGTCGGCCGCGGCTCGACGGCGACTCAGGCGGCGAGGAAGATCAGCACGCTGGCGGCGCCGATCGCGGCCAGGACGACGAGCGCCGTCAGGCCGGTCTTCCGCGAGCCGAACGCGACAGCGTAAAGCCCCTTCATGACGTTGTTGGTGGCGGCCGCGACGACCACCGCCAGCGCCACCGTGGCGAGGCTGAGCGACGTCCCCAGCTGTTGGCTGACGCCGAGGATGAACGGGTCGACGTCGGCGGCGCCCATGATGGCGGCCAGCACCAGGACGCCGGCGTCGCCGAACCGCTCGGCGACCAGTCGGGTGGCCACCAGAATGACCAGGAAGATCGCCGCGAACGCGACTGCGGACCGGATCTCCAGCGGATTCCGCGATGGGGTCTCCTGCTCGGTCTCCCGTGTGCTGCCACCCTCGAGTCGGGTCAGTACGAATCCGATGATCAGTGCGCTCAGCCCGAGGGCCCAGAAGAGCACGGTGAGCTCGCGGGCGAGGCTCGGAGCGAAGATCAAGACGAGCACCCACAGGCGCAGGTACATCATGCCGGTGGCGGCGACGATCGCCCCCGCGTACGCGAGCTGCGAGTGGTCGTCGACCTTCGATTTTCGGGCGAGAACGACCGTCGTGGCGGTCGACGAGTAGGCGCCGCCGAGGATGCCGGAGAGAAACAGCGCACGGTCGCCATAGCGCAACTTCAGCAGGTAGCTGGCGTACGAGATGGCGCTGACGGCCACCACCACCAGCCAGATCTTGAACGGGTTGATCTGAGAGCTGCTGAACGGGTGGTTGGGCACCGCGGGGAGAATCACGGCGGTCAGGAGCAGAAACCGCAGCAGCGTTCTGAGCTCCTCCTTCGGGATGCGTGCCGAGAGACCCTCGAGCCCCCTCTTCTCGTGTAGCAGAATGACGGCGACAACGCCCACCGCCAGCGCGATCCAGTACATCTCGCGCGCGGCGGCGGCGCCGAGCGTGAACGTCAGGAGGGCGGCGACCTCGGTGGTGAGACCGCGGCTTCCGGCGCGCACGCTGGACCAGTGGGACACCGTGAGCAGGATCCCGAGCACCACGAGACCGAGGGCGAACGGCACCGGCGAGTCGAAGACCTCGACGAGCAGGAAGCCGCCGAGGCCGATCAGCGGGAAGGTGCGGATCCCGCCGAAGAACCCGGCCGGATCGTCTGACGCCTGCTCCTCGCGCTCGAAGCCGATGAGCAGCGACAACCCGAGGGCGACGGCGAAGCCGGCGAGCTCGGGCGGCAGCTGCGCGAAAAGGGTGTTCACGAGTTAAGTGTATGCGATCTGTTCAGTTCTTTTTCTCACGTTGGAATCACTTTCGTGTCGAGGTCCGACGAACGCTCCTGATTCCAACGCGAGAAAAAGAAATGGAGCTCGGCTACTCGAGCACACTGTCAAGGAACGCGTCGTCGGCGACACGAGGCACGGTGATGTGGCCGCGTCGCGCGTTGGCATCGTTCCACGTGGCGGTGGTCTCGATGGCGTTCGGGTTGCGCGCCCAGGCGCGGCGGGCGACCCCGCCCATGGCGTCCCACTCGAGCGCCGAGTCGAGGATCCGGTCGACCCGCTCCGAGCCGTCGAGGACCAGCCCGAAGCCGCCGTTGATCGCCTTGCCGGTGCCGACCCCGCCGCCGTTCGACAGCACGGCCATGGTCATCCCGCGCGCGGCGTTGCCGGCCCAGCACTGGTGCGACATGTCGGCGACCGTCGACGAGCCGTCGTAGATGTTGGCGGTCTCACGGTAGGGCGAGTCCGTGCCGCCGGTGTCGTGGTGGTCGCGCCCCATCATCACCGGACCGATCTCGCCCGAGCGCACCATCCTATTGAAACGACGTGCGATCGCGGTCCGTCCCTCGGCGTCGGCGTACAGGATCCGCGCCTGGGTGCCGACCACCAACCGGTTGGCCTCGGCATCGCGGATCCACTGCCAGTTGTCGCGGTCCTGGCCGCGCCGGTTCGGGTCGATGCGGTCCATGGCGGCCGCGTCGGTCGCGTGCAGGTCCTCGGGCCGGCCCGACAGGCAGACCCAGCGGAACGGGCCGTAGCCGTAGTCGAAGCACATCGGGCCCATGATGTCCTCGACGTACGACGGCCAGATGAAGCCCTGCGACGGATCGCGCCCGTTCCTGGTGATCTCGGGCACCCCGGCGTCGTAGACCGCGCGCAGGAAGGCGTTGCCGTAGTCCCAGAAGTGGGCCCCCTTGTCGGTGAGCCGCTTGAGCACCCGAAAGTGACGGGCGAGGCTGGCATCCACCTCGGCCTTGAATCCGTGTCGGTCACGGGCGAGGAGATCCCGCATCTCGTCGAAGCCGACACCGGCCGGACAGTAGCCGCCGTCGTACGGGACGTGGCACGAGGTCTGATCCGAGTAGAGGTCGACCGCGACATTCTCGGCGTCGAGGTACTCGAGCAGATCGACGATGTTGCCG
>JASFPU010000436.1:0-3608 GCA_050115855.1 Holophagae bacterium | reverse complement strand
CCAGGAGGTCTTCCCGCGGTTTTCGCCCGACGGCCGGTGGATCGCGTTCACCGGGCAGTACGACGGCGACGAGCAGGTCTACGTGATGCCGGCGACCGGCGGCGAGCCCCGCCGTCTGACCTGGTACCCGGCGTCCGGCCCGCTGCCGCCGCGCTGGGGCTACGACAACCAGGTCTACGGCTGGACGCCCGACGGCGGTGCGGTGTTCTTCCGCTCGTTGCGCGACGCCGACGGCGGCGCCGACGGCCGGCTCTACACCGTACCGGTCGACGGCGGTCTGCCGACCGCGTTGCCGATGCCGACCTCCGGCGCCGGCGACTTCTCGCCCGACGGCACGCGCATGGTCTACTCGCCGCTGTTCCGCGACTTCCGCCACTGGAAGCGCTACCAGGGCGGCTGGGCGCAGGACCTCTACATCTTCGATCTCGGCTCGGCCGCCGTGACGCCGATCGCGCACAGCGACCGCACCGAGCGCGACCCGATGTGGATCGGCGACGCCATCTACTTCGTGTCCGACCGCGACGACCGTCTCAACCTCTATCGCGCCGACCCGGCGACCGGCGAGGTCGAGCAGCTCACCCACCACGACCCGTGGGACGTGCGCTGGCCCGCCACCGACCAGGTGTCGCGCATCGTCTACGAGCTCGACGGTCAGCTCCACGTCTACGACATCACCTCGGGGGCCGACACGGCACTGACCATCACCGTGCCCGACGACGGTCTGTGGAAGCGGGCCCGCCGGATTTCGGTGGCGGACAACGTCGAGGGCTTCGAGCTGTCACCGAAGGGCGAGCGCGCCCTTTTCGTCGCCCGCGGCGAGGTCTTCTCGGCGCCGGTCGACGAGGGCCGGACCCGCAACCTGACCCGTTCCTCCGGCGCCCACGACCGGGCCGCGAAGTGGTCGCCGGACGGCCGCACCATCGCCTACATCTCGGACGCCTCGGGCGAGGACGAGATCTGGCTCGTCGATCAGGACGGTGCGTCGCCGGCGCGCCAGCTCACCACCGGCCACTCGGCCCGGCTCGTCGACCTCGACTGGTCGCCCGACGGGACGCGGATCGCGTTCACCGACTACCTCGGCCGGCTGTCGGTCGTCACCGTACGCGACGGCGCCGAGACGCTCGTCGCCGACGACCCGTGGGGTGCGATCGGTGACGCCGAGTGGTCGCCGCACGGGGGCCACCTCGCCTTCAGTCTGCGCAATCAACCCGGGGTGTCGCGGATCTACATCTGGACCGTCGCCACGGGCGAGCTGCACCAGGTCACGTCGGACTACTTCTCGTCGAACAGCCCGTCGTGGGACCCGGACGGCGACTACCTTTACTACATCTCCGAGAGGTCCTACGCACCGCAGATCTCGAACCTCGAGTGGGACTACGCCGGCAACCGGCGCGACGGCATCTTCGCGGTCGCGCTGCGCTTTGACGTGGCGCCGCTGTTCCCGCCGCGCGACGATGAGGTGTCGATCGACGACGAGAGCGAGGGCGCCGCGTCGAAGAGCGACGATGCCAAGGGCAAGAAGAAGAAGGGCGACGAGAAGGCCGACGAGACGAAGGAGGCCGCACCCGAGCCGGTCGCGATCGACTTCGACGGCCTCGGCGAGCGCGCCATGCGGGTGCCCGTGAAGTCCAACAACTACGGCGGCCTCGCGGCAGTCGAAGGCCATCTGCTCTACGCCTCGACCGGCGCGTTCTTCTACGGCGGCAGCTTCCGCCGGCCGTCGACCCTCCATTTGTACTCGCTCGAGGATCGGGAGTCGAGCGAGCTGGTGTCGGGGGTGCGCGGCGCGGCGCTGTCCGCCGATGGCAAGAAGCTACTGGTCCGCGCCGCCAGCGGCTACCAGCTGTACGACGTCAAGAAGGGTGCTGCGGGCGAGGCGGTGTCGACCGCCGGGCTCGAGATGGACCTCGACCCGCCCGTCGAGTGGCGTGAGGTCTTCAACGAGGCGTGGCGGCTGTTCCGCGACTACTTCTACGTCGAGAACATGCACGGCTACGACTGGCCGGCTCTCAAGCAACGCTACGGCGAGCTGCTGCCGTACGTGGCCCACCGGTCCGATCTCAACTACGTGCTCGCCGAGATGATCTCCGAGCTCAACGCCGGCCACACCTACATCTCGGGCGGCGACTACGACATCCCCGAGCGGCCCGCGGTCGGGCTGCCCGGCGCCCGGTTCGCTCTCGACGAGGTGGCCGGTCGCTACCGGATCGCTCGCATCTTCACCGGCCAGAACGAGGAGCCGAAGTACCGCTCGCCGCTGACCGAGGTCGGGGTCGAGGTCGACGAGGGCGACTACGTCCTCGCCATCGACGGCCGCGAGCTGACCGGCTCGGACAACCCGTACCGGTTGCTCCAGCACCTCGACCGCGAGGTCACTCTGACCGTCAACTCCGAGCCCACCAAGGCCGGCGCGCGCGAGGTGAGCTACGAGCCGCGCTCGTCGGAGAGCTCGTTGCTCTACCTCAACTGGGTGCTCGGCAACCTCGAGCGGGTCACCGAGATGACCGACGGTCGGGTCGGCTACCTGCACATACCGGACATGGGTCCGGACGGCATCGCCGAGTTCATCAAGTGGTACTACCCGCAGATCCGCAAGCAGGGCCTCGTCGTCGACGTCCGCGGCAACGGCGGCGGCAACGTCTCGGCGATGATCATCGAGCGGCTCAGCCGCGAGGTGATGGGGACCCGCTTCGGGCGGGTTCCAGAGTACCCCGGCACCTACCCGCAGCAGGCGTTCCTCGGCCACATGGTGTGCCTGATCTCAGAGACCTCGGCGTCCGACGGCGACATCTTCCCGTACTACTTCCGCGCCGCCGGGCTCGGGCCGCTGATCGGCAAGCGGACCTGGGGCGGTGTGGTCGGTGGCGGCTACATCGGGCTGATCGACGGCGGCAACGTCTTCGTGCCGCGCTCGGCGACCAACGACATGAACGGCGACTACATCATCGAGGGCATCGGCGTCGAGCCCGACATCGAGGTCACCAACGATCCCGCGTCGGCGATCGCCGGCCGCGATCCGCAGCTCGAGCGCGGCGTCGCCGAGGTGCTCGCCGCCATCGAGGCGAATCCCGAGCGGCTGCCCGAGCGCCCGGCCGACCCGGTCAAGACGCCCGGCTCCAGCTGAGCGCCCGCTCACTGACCGACTCGACGCCCCGGAGGCCGGGCCTCCGGGGCGTTTACTTCGTCGCACGATGAAACCGCAGCCGTCTCGATCCCCGCACCTTCAATCGCCGCGGCGGGCGTGCCGTCTTTGACATTGTGCCGAGCGCCCTCCGGTTCACCACGTCGTCTATCCCCGCCAGTTCAATAGCTGTGGCGGGCGTGCCGGGCTTGACATTGTGCAGCACCGCTTTCCGGTGCCGGTCACCTTCCACACAATGTCATGCCGGGCAACCGCCGAGCCCGAGCGCTCAACGTCGGGCAGCCACACCGGCCAGCAGGAAGGCCGCCGACGCCCGGGCAGCGTGGTCTGTGTTGTTCCGGTTTTTTTCGTACGACCACGCTGCGCGGGTGACGCTGGGTCGGCACCGCCGGAAGGCGGAGACGAGCCAGAAGGCCGTTGTCGCAGGAACCCCGGGTAGCGACAGCGATCAGCGGCAGTGGCAGAG
>JASFPU010000435.1:0-3612 GCA_050115855.1 Holophagae bacterium | reverse complement strand
ATCGCGACTGGCCCGCACCACCCGAGCCACACCGTGCTTCATCCTCGAACGATCAACGGAAGACCACCCGGACCTGGTCATCTCCAGATCCGCGATGCAGGGCGCCATCATCACGCTCACCCTCGTTTTCGGCCTGCCGCTCCTCCGCTCCACATGCCCGCAAGAGACTGCAGACCTCATCCTCTATGCCGCCGACCAACTCCACCGCCGTAACTCCGCCGCCCCGAAACGGCACGGCTACCACCCCAAAGGCCTCGCCCGCCAACAGAGCTTCCTCCTCCAGGCCATCCCCGAGATCGGCCCCGCCAGAGCAAGGCTCCTCCTCGACACCTTTGGTTCTCCCTCCGGGGTTGCCTCGGCCACAGTCGAAGACCTCCGAGCCGTCGAAGGAATCGGAGAGGTCGCAGCCCAGAGGATCCGTCAGGTCTTTCACGGCCCATGAGTTCCTATCCTATTGGCGCGTCCGACGCGCCACCGCAATTCGTCCGACGAATTGCTCCCGACGAATTGCATTTGCATTCGGACCTTTTACGGACTATATTCAGCACCACAGGAGGACCGCCATGCCAAACCTACGAGTCGCCGAGGACATCGTCCCGTTGAGTGAGTTCAAGGCCCGAGCGTCGGAGCTCCTCAAGAGGCTGGCGGAAACCGGGGCCCCCATGGTCATCACTCAGAACGGCCGCGCGGCCGGCGTGCTCCTCTCCCCCGCCGAGTTCGATGCGTTGACCGAACGCATCCGGTTCGTCAACGCGGTCGCAAAGGGCCTCGAAGACGCCGAATCCGGCAAGGTCGTCACGCACGAAAGCATGGTCGCCGAGGTTCAGACCAGGTACGGCGACCAGGAATGAGGTCGGCGATCTTCTGGTCCCAACGGGCACGCGGCGACCTCCTCGAGATCGGTGACTTCATAGCCCGCGACAAACCCAAGGCGGCTGAAGCGTGGGTGCGGGGGATCCTGGATGCGGTCGAACGAACGGCCCTTTTCCCGACCTCGGGCCGTATCGTTCCCGAGATCGATCGATCCGACATCCGCGAGATCATCCTCGAGAACTACCGCATCGTGTACCTGCTCAGCGAAACCTCGATCACAGTTCTCACCGTCTTCGAGAGCCACCGATTGATGGATCAGACCGTCACCGATCCCGCTGGCTCCCTGTGACCCACTTTGGCGTCAGACCTCCGGGGAGCTTCCCGGGGACCTCACCTGGTTATCAGATGCGAAAAACGGCGCGAGCAACCCCTATCTGATGGCTCCTAGTCTGAGATGCACTTGGCACGTCCGACGCGCCACCGCAATTCGGCCGACGAATTGCTCAGTGAAGTTAGTGGCAGCGTCGGAGGTCGAGGTGGGTTTCAGCGCCCCATAGGTGCATCTTTATGAAACATCATAACCACCGTACCAGGCACCGTTATAAGCACCCTTCGTGACCTTAGTGCCCGGGGGGAACGCGTTGGGATTCTGATCTGCGGTGCCAGTTGTAAAGTTGAACTCCGAGGAAACCATCGGCTTCGGCGGCTTGAACGTATTCCAGCCATTCGGACTTCACGGGAACCTCGATGTCGAAAGTCTCGTGGTAGTCGCCGCAGAACTCGTCTGTCGCCGGGAGGGTGATTCGGACGGTGGCTCGACCTTTGACACACCGCAGGATTGACCAGCTTCCCGTCAGGTTTTTGAAGATCCCACAGTCGTCACCCCGAAATTCGAGTTCCCTCAGCGTCTTTGACGTCAGGTCGCCCATGTGTGGCGCGACCACTTCCGACTGAGCCAGAGCTTGAATGACCTCCCGATCTTCAAAAACCCTGTTGATCGGAACAAATCCGGATTCGGGGTGCTCGGTATCAACTGTTCTGAACTGGACAGTAACCCGCGATCCGCGTCTATCGGAGGAACGATGAACTTCACGGTAGGTCGCGAGAGGTCCGACAATGGCAGCAAGTTGCCGGTCGGTGGTCGAAAAGGCGTCGCGGCTCCATCCGTAGTCGGTCGTTGAGCACTGGTAGCGGAAAACAGTGGTCCATTGGTCGTCGGTTCCGTCGTTCAACAGCTCCATGCCTCGATTGTTCCAACGAACAGGCGTCTCGACCCCGTCGTGGATCATTCTGGCCTCCTGGTACTCGGTTGCCGGTGGCACCCAGGGAACGGTCCATGGATGAGGAAGATCGCGAAGGTACCAGGAAACGTTCGGTGGCCCTGCCAGGGGCACAAGGTCGCTCCATGTCGTTCGAAGCCTTCGGGCTTCATCGAAGTAATACCGTTTTGTTTCCGGGATTGGGATAGTGATCGAGCTCGGGCTCGAGCCCCGCGGGCAGAACTCGCTCATGACCGATATGGTCGCCGTGGTCTCGCCGATCTCGGAGACCGACCATTGGTCGATGAGTCCCCGACGAATGTTGCACGGAAGTAGATCGTTGGTGCCCAAGATATGAAAAAGACTGCCGGGCTGAAGTTGCTCGTCCGTGAACTCGATCCCGAACTCGCGTCCAAGAGCTTCAATGATGTCGATTTCGTCGAACAGGCCTCGAATGTCACCGGCGTCGGGATAATCGGATCCCAGGTGCTTCACCCACCTTTTCGTGCTTCCACGCCCGTCACTCCCTTCGCTGGAAATAGAGAAACAGACGAACGGCCCGACGATGGACTCCATGGTGAAGTCGGATCGCTGCCCGGTCGTTGAGCCATTGGCCCATGTCTGAAATGAGGTGCTGTCTTCCGCGATGACCTCGACGTTCGCGGTGTACCTATCCCTGATGATGGCGTAGGTGTTCGTCCAAACGAGTTCGCGACTCCCAATACTCACCTTTCGTGCGGGGCCTGTCGGATCCAGCGGCCAATCCCCCACTGCAACGCCGGCGCCCGCGATGATGGAGATTACGAAGACGGCAACGCGTTCATTCATGAGCATGGTTCCACTCCCGTCGTCATCGCATCTCAAGGGTAGTCCAGATGAACAGACCCTGGGATGGTCGAAATAAGGCATTCTCGAGACTCAGATGGGTGCCTCTATAAGAAGTCAAGCCCCTCTCTTTGGTCGTCGAGGCTGTGAGTCTGTGGGAAACCCGGAGGGTTTTCCGAGGGCTGTGGGAAGGCGGCGACAGCCGGCTTTACATAGACCGTCAGAGTCACAGGCCGAGCCAATGAGGCGGTCATGCGGCTGCGGTCCGATCCCTTTCGATTCGCTCCAGGTGACTCGTGACCAGGATCTCTTTGTCGTACCGGGCATCCGTCGTCATGAGCTTGTAGATCACTTTGTGTCTTTGGCGGGACAGCGCGATAAACGCGGCGACATGGGGTTTCGGATGTCCAACGTAGTCGCGGAGCTTTTTCTGGTAGTAGGCCCGGTCCACGGCACTGTTTTTGATGGCGACCACGGATGATGTGTACAGGGCATGCAGGATTCGTTTATTCACCCCTTGTGCCAGCCGGTTCTTGTCGAGGCTCTTGCCACTCTTCCTCGCCAGCGGGGTCACTCCCGAGTACGTGGCGCTCTTCGGCTCGGGCGCGACACGAGCCACCGGAAAAAGCTCTGAGACGAGCACTCCGGCGATCACGCAAGGGTGCCACGTTCCGCTTTGTTGACGGGTGCCACGGACGGGTGCCACGTACACATT
>JASFPU010000434.1:0-3621 GCA_050115855.1 Holophagae bacterium | reverse complement strand
CGCGAGCTTCGTGATGAGATCGCGATCCTGATCCGACGGCTCCGCCTCGCCACTCATCTGGCCCCGGCCGAACTCCGCGAGGTTCCTGGCGATGTCCTCGGCCGACATGTCCTCCGTGTGGGGCTCCGCCATCAGGCCGTTCAACCGTTGGAAATCTCCGATCAGACCGCTGCAGGCTGCCGTGATCACGTCATCCAGATTCTTTCTCGGCTGATCGGTGCTCACTATCGACCCCTCCATCGTGTCTCGCCGCTCCGCTCAGCGGTCCGGGGAGTATACCGAGGGGGAGTTGATGCACGGCACGGATGAACGGTACCGATCGCCGACCCACCTCTGGTGTGGGGCAGGTTCGATTGGCGGTTTGAGGAGGTGATTCGCCGGACGAGCTGCGATGGCGCGGCGGCCGCGCCACGACCGTCCCATCACATGCTGCGCCGGTATTGGCCTCCGACGTCATAGAGGGCGTTGCTGATCTGGCCGAGGGAGCAGGACCGGACGGTCTCGAGGAGCTCCTCGAAGATGTTCCCTCCGTTTCGCGCCACCGTCTGCAAGCTCTGGATCGCCTCCTTCGAGGCTTCGTCATGCCGCGCATGGAAGTCGGCGAGGTGGGCGAGGCGGGCGTCCTTCTCGTCCTTGGTCGCCCGGGTGAGCGGGGGCTCGGGAGCGTCCTCGCCGTTGTCGGCGACGAAGGTGTTGACGCCGACCAGGGGGTGCTCGCCGGTGTGCTTGAGCCGCTCGTAGTGGAGCGACTCCTCCTGGATCTTGCCGCGCTGGTACATCGACTCCATGGCGCCGAGGACGTCGCCGCGCTCGGACAGCCGCTCGAACTCGGTGAGCACGGCCTCCTCGACGGTGTCGGTCAGCCAGCCGACGATGTTCGAGCCCTGTAGCGGGTTCTCGTTCTTGAGCAGGCCGAACTCGAGCGCGTTGATGAGCTGGATGGCGACGGCGCGGCGCACCGACTCCTCGGTCGGGGTCGTGATCGCCTCGTCGTAGGCGTTGGTGTGCAGGGAGTTGCAGTTGTCGGCCATGGCGAGCAGGCCCTGCAGCGTGGTGCGGATGTCGTTGAAGGCGATCTCCTGGGCGTGCAGCGACCGGCCCGAGGTCTGGATGTGGTACTTGAGCTTCTGGGACCGCTCGTTGCCGCCGTAGCGGTTGCGGATCGCCACCGACCAGATCCGGCGCGCGACGCGGCCGATCACGGTGTACTCGGGGTCCATGCCGTTGGAGAAGAAGAAGCTCAGGTTGTGGGCGAAGTCGTCGATGTGCATGCCGCGGGCGAGGTAGGTCTCGACGTAGGTGAAGCCGTTGGCCAGGGTGAAGGCGAGCTGGGTGATGGGGTTGGCGCCGGCCTCGGCGATGTGGTAGCCCGAGATCGACACCGAGTAGAAGTTGTTGACCTTCCAGTCGCAGAACAGCTGCTGGATGTCGCCCATCATCCGGAGCGCGAACTCGGTGGAGAAGATGCAGGTGTTCTGGGCCTGGTCCTCCTTGAGGATGTCGGCCTGGACGGTGCCGCGGACGACCGCCATGGTGGATTTGAGGATCTCGTCCCACTCGCCGTCTTCGAGCAGCGGTTCGAGCGCCTCCCAGTTCCTGCCGTCGACCGTGGGCTGGAAGGCGGCTTCGGGCTCGGCGTCGAGGCGGCCGGACTCGATGAGCCGCTTGCGCGCCTGCTGGCGGGCGGCGGCGTTGAAGAACATGGCGAGGATCATCGGCGCCGGGCCGTTGATGGTCATCGACACCGAGGTGGTGGGGGCGCACAGGTCGAAGCCGGCGTACAGCCTCTCCATGTCCTCGACGGTGCAGATCGACACCCCGGACTCGCCGACCTTGCCCCAGACGTCGGGCCGCTCGCCCGGGTCCTCGCCGTACAGCGTGACCGAGTCGAACGCGGTGGAGAGGCGCGTGGCCGGCTGGCCCTCGGCGAGCAGGTGGAAGCGGCGGTTGGTGCGCTCGGGGCCGCCCTCGCCGGCGAACATCCGGGTCGGCAGCTCGGCGGTGCGTTTGAGCGGGAAGACGCCGGCGGTATAGGGGAAGGCGCCTGGGACGTTCTCGAGGAACAGGTAGCGCAGGATGCCCGGCCAGGTCTGGCGGCGGGGCAGCTGGACCTTCGGGATGTGGGTGCCGGCGAGCGACTCGGAGGTCAGCGGGACCTTGATCTCCTTACCCCGCACGGTGTAGGTGAACTCGTCGCGGTCGTAGTCGCGGCGGATCTTGGGCCAGATGGCGATGAGCTGGCGCGAGTCGTCGTCGAGCGAGTGGGCGAGGCGGCGGATCTCGGCGTCGAGGTCGGCGAGCTGCTTCTCGCTGGTCGCTTCGGCGGCGGTGACCTCCTCGAAGAGTCGCCACAGGTCCTCCGGCGTGCCATCGCCCTCGCGGGCGCACAAAATCGCCCGGGCGCCGACCAGCTGGTAGAGCTGGTCCGCGATCTTGACCTGACCCTCGGCCCACGCGCGGTAGTCGCGGGCGGTGCGGGCGATGTCGCGCAGGTAGCCCGCGCGCTCGCCCGGGATCACCGGGTGGCGCTGGGGCTCGCCGGCGGGCTCGGCGGTGGTGCCGTCGACGGTCCACGGCTCACCGAACCTCTCCTCGAGGGCGCGGACGAGGCCCTGGTAGAGCGCGTTGACACCGTGGTCGTGGAATTGGCTGGCGACGGTGGCATAGACCGGCAGCTCGTCGTCCGGCGGACCGTCGAACAGGGTGTGGCAGCGGCGGTACTGCTTGCGCACGTCGCGCAACGCGTCGAGCGCCTTGGGCCGGTCGAACTTGTTGATGGCGACGAAATCGGCGTAGTCGAGCATGTCGATCTTCTCGAGCTGCATCGCCGCGCCGTACTCGGGGGTCATGACGTAGAGCGACAGGTCCGAGATGTCGACGATCTCGGTGTCGGCCTGGCCGATGCCCGAGCTCTCGACGATGATCAGGTCGAAGCCGGCGGCCTGGCAGATCGCGATCGACTGCTCGATGTTGCGGCTCAGCGCGCGGTGGGCCTGACGGGTGGCGAGGGAGCGCATGAAGACGCGGTCGCTGCCGAGGGCGTTGAGGCGGATGCGGTCGCCGAGCAGGGCGCCACCGGTGCGCCGCTTGGTCGGATCCACCGACAGGATCACGATGGTCGTGTCCGGGTTGTCGGCGAGGAAGCGAAGCACGAGCTCGTCGGTGAGCGACGACTTGCCGGCGCCGCCGGTACCGGTCGTGCCGATGACGGGGGCTTTCTTGTCGCGGGTCGGCGTCTCGACCTCGAGGCCCTCCTCGGCGCGGGTGATGGCGCGGGCGACCGCGAGCCAGTGGTCGGCGCCGGCGCCGAGCGGACCGGTGGAGTCCATCTCTGCGGGCGAGAAGTCCGCGGCCTCGATCATCGACGCGATCATGCCGTCGAGGCCGAGCTCGCGGCCGTCGTCGGGGGAGAAGATCTTGGTCACGCCGTACGCCTCGAGCTCGGCGATCTCGCGCGGCACGATGACGCCGCCGCCGCCGCCGAACACCTTGATGTGGTCGGCGCCCCGTTCCTTCAGCAGATCGATCATGTAGGTGAAGAACTCGATGTGGCCGCCCTGATACGAGCTGACCGCGATGCCCTGGGCATCCTCCTGGATGGCGGCGTCGACGATCTCTTTG
>JASFPU010000433.1:0-3631 GCA_050115855.1 Holophagae bacterium | reverse complement strand
CGGCCGGTCGCGGTCGAGCCGTCTCCACCACCGCCGCAGGCGATCCTGCCCGATGGCAGCGAGATCACGCTCGAGCTCGCCATCACCCCCGACGAGCTGGCTCAGGGCCTGATGTTCCGACCCCTCCTGCCGGACGACCGGGGGATGCTGCTGATCTTCGCCGAGGAACGCCTGCCGAGCATCTGGATGATGAACACCCTGGTGGCACTCGACCTGGTCTACCTGGACAACGACGGCTTGATCGTCGACCTGGTCCCGGATGCCCAGCCGTGCCCCGGAGAGCCCTGCCCGCGTTTCGTGCCCAAACGGCCCGCCCGAGCGGTGCTCGAGCTGCCGGCCGGTTCGATCGCTCGCCACGGACTGATCGTCGATCAACCGCTCGACTTCAAGCGCGTCCCCGGCTTTCCGGCCACCGACCCGGACTGATCCGAAATCCACGGTGACGATCGTCAGTTGCGACGGCGGGGCACGCAGCCTCGTGTGGTCGTCGTTCAGCTCTCGTCGGAGGAGCTCGAGGAGCCCGAACTCGTGGTGCCGGTTTCGGTGGCAGACGTCGCGTGTGCCGGGCCGTCGCCGTGACCGTTCGATGTCGTGCTCGAGCTCCGTCCGCCGGCATAATCGGTCACGTACCAACCGCTGCCCTTGAACTGAAGCGCCGGCGTGCCGAGCAGGCGCCGGACCGCGCCGCCGCACGACGGACACTCCCGGATCGGGTCCGCGTCGACGCGCTGAATCCGCTCGAAGCGGTGGTGGCAGAGGAAGCACTCGTACTCGTACAGTGGCATGACGTCAACGACCTCCGGCACGAACTCGCACGCCGTCCGCCGATTCGTCCATCGCGACCATGCGCAGCACCTTGGCGGCATAGAGGATCCGAGCGTTGATTCCCGGGCTGAACGGCCCGGCCTGGCACAGCTCGTACAGAGTGAGCGTGCCGTCGACCAGGTCGAGCAGCTCCTTCTCCTGAGGCTCGAGCTCGAGACCGTCGAGGTGCGGCGGGCGGCGCGCCGGTCTGAGCACGCTCGACCGACCGCCGAGCCTGGCGGTGACGGCCTTCGCGTCGGGCAGGCACCGGCAGCCTTCGAAGATCGCCTTCGCGGTCGGGATCTTGATCTTGTAGACCTCGTCACTGCGGAAGGTGCCGACACGGAAGGTCACCGTTCCCTCGGTCCACGCGAACAGGCTCCAGACGATCGACTGCACCTGGTTGCGGACCGCGGATCCGAGCTCGTGGGGCTCGAGAAACCCCATCTGCACGAGCACCGTGCCGTGTCGGCGGCCGGGCGTGCGGCGCAGCTCGTCGGACGACAGGCGCAGCTGATCCTCGGTGATCAGCCCGTCGCGCAGGAGCGACTGGCCGAGGCTCTCCGAGCGATCGGTCGAGGTCGCGAAGATGATGTCTCCGGTTGCGAAGTAGACGCACTTGGTGAGGCCGTCGAAATTGCATTCGAGCACGCCGGGCACACCGTGGCGATGAATGGTCGCGAGCATCTCGGGGAGCGAATCGCTCTCCAGATCGCCTCGAAACACGAACTCTTCACTCGCCATGGCGACCAGCGCCCCCCACGTCTGAACAACGGCGGAAACTGGCGGAAGCGCAAGGGAATCGAACCCTCCGACCGACCCGACATGAGCCGGCCCAACGGATTTGAAGTCCGCGGAAGCCACCAGACTCCACGCGCTTCCCCCGTCGGGTATCTTACCACCGGAGCCGGGGTTGCCCACCCCGGCCGCCGGCCCGATCGGATTGACACACATCGGGGCATTTGCTACAACTACGCTCCCTCGTGGGGCCGTAGCTCAGTTGGGAGAGCGCCTGAATGGCATTCAGGAGGTCGTCGGTTCGATCCCGATCGGCTCCACCAACGTGAAGAATTCGAACCGCCGTCTCGGCGGTTCTCTTCGTTTGAGGGTTCCAGTACCGCGAGGGCGTCGATCGACGTCTGAGCGACGTAATAGGGCCTGCCAATGTCGCCCTGAGTCGGCACCAGCTGAATCGGGCCAAGCAACCGGCGAAGAACCTTGGCCGAGGCCCCGGTTCGGCGATTGAGAATCTCGGTCAACTCCTCGAGCCGCGCCTCGATCCACTCGATCGGAGGCGCCTGGAAGACCTTCTCACCAGACCGCCGGAGGCCGCCGAGCTCTTCCTTCAAGGCTTCGACCCGGCGCTCGGTCTCGACCAGCGCCTTCGCCAGCGCCTGGCTGCCACGACCCTCGCCGATGAAGTCGACGAAGTTCGCGAGCCGCCTCTCCTCCGCATCCAGCTCGGTCTCCCTCAGGCGCAGGGTCTCGGGCACGTGCGAGTACAGCGAGCGAACCTCCTCCTCGACCCGCTCGAGCACATACCGGATCTGATCGGCTGACGAGATCCGCTCGCGGACCGCACCCGTAACGACCTCCTCGACCAGCCGCCGCCTCACGAGCATCTTGTTGTCGCAGCTTCCCTTCGACGCGCCGAGGCAGCCGTAGTAGCCGCCGCTCTTGCCGCTCACCAGCGCGATCGCCGCCCCACACTTGCCGCACACCATGGCCCCGGAGAGAAGATGTGTCGGGAAGTGCTTCTGACGGCTCCCCTGCTCCTTCGAGAAGCCCCGGTTCCCCTTCCCGCCCGGCCACGACCGTCGGACCTTCTCCCTCTTCTCCCGCACTGCAGCCCACAGCTCCGGCGGCACGATCCGCAACGAGTCGTCCTCGTGGATCACCCACTCGGACTCGGGCTTGACGAACTTCCGCCGCCGGCCCGTCTTCGGGTCCTTCCGGGTACCGGTCTTGTTCCAGATCCATCGCCCCTGGTACTTCTCGTTGTCCAGCACTCGGCCGATCGTCCCCGGCGACCAGCCCTTGCTCGACCTCAGCCGGCTCGACACACCCTCCTCGTTGAGCATCCGGACGATTCCAGTGAGTGACTTCCCATCGGCGTACGCCTGGAAGATCCGGAGGACCACGGCCGCTTCGCGTGGCTCGATCTCCGCGCGGTAGCCTTCGGGCCGGGGACGCCCCTTCTTGTCCATTCGGATCTCTCCAACCGGCACCGACCGGTAGCCGAAGGTCCGCTCCCCCACGGTGAACCCGCGCTGTTTCTGGCCCATCTGCCCGCGCAGGGTCTTTTTCTTGAGGTCCTGGAGCTGCAGCTCGTTGAAGATCCCCCGGATCTGGATCGCCAGCGTCGAGTCCTCGTCCCCGCTGTCGATCCCATCCGCCACTGACACCACCCGAACGCCCTCGAAGTGAAGCTCCGCCATCACCGAGAGCATGAGGTAGTTGTCTCGAGCGAGCCGGGACAGGTCGTCGACCACCACCGACTCGAACTGCCGGCTCCTCGCGGCCTCGACGAGACCGTTCAACCCGTCACGGTCTGAACGAGCCCCAGATTGCGCCTCATCGGTGTAGATGTGCTCCTCGAGGATCGTGAGCCCCTGGGTCGCTGCCAGCCGCCGGCACGCCGAGATCTGGTCCTCGATCGACTCCGGCCGCTGGTTTTCCGAGCTGTACCGTGCGTAGATTGCCGCCCTCATTTCTCACTCCGCTCTTCCGACGCCCTACTGGGGGTTGCGCGCTCACTTTCCGCGGCCTGCTCCATCAGCCGCACGTACTCGATTGCCAGCTCCACAGCCAGGTGATCGAGCAACTC
>JASFPU010000432.1:0-3650 GCA_050115855.1 Holophagae bacterium | reverse complement strand
CGCCCCTCCTCGGCACCGTCGGATTGTACCGAAGTCGACCGTAAATGTGAACAGTTTCACACGGCGTTGTCGCGGCCGGCTCCTCGACGATCATGAGTTTTCGCAATCTCTGCTGGTTCGTTCGCCGATGTCCCGACCTAACCCACACCGACCCGTGCTCTCTCAGGCCGTCGGACGTTGCGCCCGGATCCACCTGCGGCGGTCGCGAGGTTCATCGGACAGCCCTGCTCGGGGTCGAGGAAACGGCCGCTTTTCGGCCGACGATTCAGTCCTATTCTCGACCGAATATCATACTTTTTTACGATTCATATTACTGGCCGAGGTTTCCTTCGGCGTCGCGAAAAACACTCGGCGACCCTCCGTCTCCTCGATCGACTCTGTCTGCAGCCGTGCAGGTCTGCGGGACCGACCCGGACCCACCCCGACACACCGCTTCTTCCGTCTCCATCCTCTTGGATTGCGGGATTTGCGGCAACACCCCGCAACCCTATCCGAAACAAAGGCGCGGACCCTCCTGGAAAGATAAGATTGAATCGCATTCACAACGACGGGCGATTCTGAGATTCAAGCGGAATAAAGCTTTTTTTGTTGACAATGCCATTTTGATTTCCCTATCCTATTGAGAGTTTGTTGTGGCGCATTTTCGTGTATGGCCATTCGTTTAAAGGAGGCGAAGATGGGTAGGAGGGAAGAGTACTTGGACCTGCCCGCCGATCTCCCCGAACAGGGCGTTGATCGACGGGACTTTCTCAAGGTCTGCACGATGGCCTCCGCGGCCCTCGGACTCCCGGCATCCACCGGGGTCAAGTGGGCTGAAGCGGCCGAGGCCGGCCTGAAGCCATCGGTGATCTGGCTCCACTTCCAGGAGTGCACCGGCTGCACCGAGTCGCTGCTCCGCACATCGCACCCCGCTCTGGATACGCTGATCCTCGACATGATCTCGTTGGACTACAGCGAGACTCTGTTCGCGGCGGCTGGTCACCAGATCGAGGATGCGCTGGAACAGGCGGTCGAAGCAGGAGGCTACGTCTGCGTCGTCGAAGGTTCGGTGCCGACGAAGGACGACGGAATCTACTGTCAAATCGGCGGCAAGACGGCGATCGAGATCCTCAAGCACGTGGGCGAAAAGGCGGCCGCGGTGATCGCGATCGGTTCCTGCGCTTCCTGGGGCGGCGTACAATCCGCCGACCCGAACCCCACCGGTGCGGTTGGGGCCCACGAGATCCTCACGGACAAGACGGTCGTCCGACTTCCCGGGTGCCCGTCGAACCCCTACAACTTCCTCGGTGTTGTGCTCCAGTTCGCGACGATGGGGACGCTGCCGGCGCTCGACGATGAGGGCCGCCCCCTCTTCGCCTACGGGCGGACCATTCACGACCACTGCCCACGTCGTGCGCACTTCGACGCGGGGCGTTTCGTGCGCGAGTTCGGCGACGAGGGCCACAAGCTGGGCTACTGCCTGTACGCCATGGGCTGCAAGGGCCCCGAGACCTACGCCAACTGCTCCACGCTGCACTTCAATGAGATTCCGGACCTGTGGCCGATCGGCATCGGCGCACCGTGCTTCGGATGCACCATGAAGAGCGTCGGCTTCAACAAGCCGCTCTTCCAGGAGGCGGCCCTGCCGCCGAACTACGTACCACCGATCCACGAGGATCAGGGGCGCGGTCCGATTTCACCCGGCTGGGCCGGGGTCGTCGGTCTGGCCACGGGAGCCGCGATTGGCGGTGCCCTGATGGCATCCAAGAAGCTCGGTGAAGGGGAATCGGAGGGATCCTGATGAGCATGGATCGGAGAACGCTGCTGAAGGGCCTTGCGGTCGCAGGCGCCGGAGCAGTGGCCCCCGTGGATGCGTCGGAGATGTACAGCGCACCGCCCGACGATGCGGTCGGCATGCTCTACGACGCCACCAGGTGCATCGGCTGTCAGGCCTGCGTCACGGCCTGCAAGACCGCCAACAACCTGCCTGGGAACCGCTACGATCCGCCGCGTGACCTCAACGGCTACACCAAGAACATCATCCGCCTGTACGAGGGCGACGACGGCACCACCTCGTACATGAAGTCGCAGTGCATGCACTGCGTCGACCCCGGCTGCGCCAACGCGTGCATGATCGGGGCCTACAAGAAGCGCGAGTTCGGCATCGTGACCTGGGACGGCAGTCGGTGCATCGGCTGCCGGTACTGCCAGGTGGCGTGCCCGTACAACATCCCGAAGTTCCAGTGGGACACCGGGGTGCCGAAGCTCGTGAAGTGCGAGCTGTGCAATCACATCATCTACGACCCGGACACCGGCACACTGCGCGAGGGCGCCCTGCCCGGCTGCTGCCAGGCGTGCCCCAAAGAGGCGGTCATCTTCGGCAAGTACACCGACCTCATCGCGGACGCGCAGCAGCGCATCGCGGACCGGCCGGATCGCTACTGGGGCCCGGACGGCGAGCCGAAGATCTTCGGTCTGACCGACGGCGGCGGCACCCAGGTGCTCTACCTCGCCGACGTCAACTTCGACAAGCTCGGGTTGCCGGACCTCGACGACGAGGGCACCGCGAAGGAGGCCCGCGACATCCAGCACGGCATCTACCAGGGCTTCATCGCTCCGGTCGCGCTGTACGGCATCCTCGGGATCGTGCTGTGGCGCAACAAGCGCGCACAGCGGAAGGAGGAGGGGTAATGGCCAACCATAGCCACGCGGAACCCATCGGCGGACCCCTCAACAAGAAGTTCATGACCGTCATGGGGGTCATTCTCGGCATCTGGGCCGTGGTCCTGCTGTACCGCTTCATCTACGGCATCGGCGTCGTCTCCGGACTGACCGACTACTATCCATGGGGCGTCTGGATCGCGTTCGACGTGGTGACCGGCACCGCGCTCGCCTGCGGCGGGTACGCGGTCGCGATCCTCGCCTACATCCTGAACCGGGGCCAGTACCACCCACTGGTGCGGCCCGCGATCCTGACCAGCGCCCTCGGGTACTCGATGGCCGGTCTGGCGATCGTGCTCGACGTCGGCCGCTGGTGGGGCATCTGGAAGATCCCACTCGGCGGTTTCCCGGACATGGGACGCTACAACTGGAACTCGGCGCTGCTCGAGGTGGCGCTGTGCGTCATGGCCTACGTCGGCGTGCTCTGGATCGAGCTCGGCCCGGCATTCCTGGAGAAGTGGGAGAAAACCTCGAAGAGCTCCGGAGTGGTGAACTTCGCGAAGGTCGGCCTGAAGTTCTACGACAAGGCGCTGATCTGGATCATCGCCCTCGGCCTGCTGCTGCCGACCATGCACCAGAGCTCGCTCGGCACGCTCATGCTGCTCGCCGGCGAGAAGCTGCACGGTCTGTGGTACACGCCATGGATCCCCCTGCTCTACCTCATCTCGTGCATCGGGATGGGCTACGCGGTGGTGGTCTGGGAGTCGTCCCTGTCACACCGTCTGTTCAACCGCAAGTCCGAGCGGAGCATGCTGATCTCGCTCTCCGGGGCGATGGTGGTCGTCACATCGATCTACCTCGTGCTTCGTTTCGCCGACCTAATCATCAGCGGCAAGCTCGGCCTCATGTTCGCCTCGGGCTGGCTCAGCATCGTGTTCTGGGTCGAGATCGCTCTGTTCGCTGTTCCACTGTTCCTGCTCGCGAGCAAGCGCCGCCGGTCCAACTTCCCG
>JASFPU010000431.1:0-3654 GCA_050115855.1 Holophagae bacterium | reverse complement strand
CGTTCTACGCCAACGGCGTCGATGCCGGACGGCTGCGCGATCAGTGGCAACGTGCCGACGCGTGGAACGAAGCCCACCCCGAGCTGCGCGTCGTCAAGGGGCTCGAGGCGGACATTCTCCCCGACGGTCGTCTCGATATCCCGGACGGCTGCGAGCGGCAGCTCGAGTACGTCGTGGCATCGGTCCACTCGTCCTTCAGGCTCGACGAAGAAGCTCAAACCGAACGTCTGGCCGCGGCGGTCCGTCATCCGGCGTGTCGGGTGCTCGGCCACCCCACCGGCCGGCTGCTGCTCGCACGGCCGGGCTACGCGGTCGATCTCGATCGGGTCCTCGATGCATGTGCCGAGCATGACGTCGCGGTCGAGATCAATGCCAGTCCGTACCGGCTCGATCTCGACGGCCTCTGGGCACGGCGCGCCCTCGACCGGGGTCTCACGCTGGTCGTCAACCCGGATGCCCACGCCATCGAGGGACTCGATGACGTCCGTTGGGGCATCGCCGTCGCCCGTCGGGCCGGTGCGACCGCCGACGACCTGGTCAACTGCATGGACATCGAGGCGTTCCTTCAGCGGTGATCAACATCTGGCGCCGGCTGTCGCTGAACTGATCGCGGACGCTGTCATCGGCATCGGCATCGGCATCGGCATCGGACTCGGAATCGGACTCGGAATCGGGATCGGACTCGGACTCGGACTCCTCATTTGTATCAGGATCAGCATCGGGCTCCCGGACCGTCCCCGTCGTGTCACGGGGCACTCCCGGCGCTGCCGGTACCGGGGATCGTGCTACCGTGGAGTTGAACGCGGAGGGCACAGACGATGGCTGACATGGTGCTGGTCGTCGAGGATGACCCCGCCAACGCGCTCTTGGTCGAGACCATCCTCAGACAGCTCGGTGGCTTCGATGTCGTCTGCACCGACGACGGTGACGAGATCCTCGAGCTCGTCGCGTCGCGTCCGTTGAGTGCGGCGCTCATGGATGTCTCTCTGAAGGACACCCGGGTCGCCGGCGACAAGGTCGACGGGGTCGAGCTGACGCGTCGCATCCGCGCCCTGCCCGGCGGCAGCGGTCTGCCCGTGATCCTGCTCACAGCTCACGCCATGAAGGGCGACCGTGAGCGCTTGCTGTTCTCGTCAGGCGCGAACGACTATGTGGCGAAGCCGATCGCCAACCAGCGCGATCTGGTCGAGCTCGTCCAGCGCCACATCGCGACGGTGCAGTCGCTCGAGGACAACGGTGGCGACGGCTGAAGACCAGCGGCGGCAGGCGGCAGCGCGCGGCGGGTGGATCGACGTCAGCCGTCCGGTGAGCCCCGCGACGCCGGTCTGGCCGGGTGACCGGTCGGTCGAGGTCGACACGATCGAGATCGGGGAGCTGACCGTGACGTCGTTCACGACGACCTGCCACGTCGGAACCCACCTCGATGCCCCGCTGCACCTGGACCGGCGTGGCATCGCGGCGCACGAGGTGCCGCTCGGGCGGCTGATCGGCCCGGCCGAGGTGATCAGGCTCCCCGACGGCTGCCGGGTCGCCGGACCGAAAGATCTTCCGCTCGGCTGGGCACCGAGCTGCAGCAAGGTGTTGCTGCGAACCGACAGCCATCCGCTGAACGCTCCGATCGACCGTGGGTTCGGTGCGATCGACGCCGATCTCGTCCACTGGCTGGCCGACCGCGGCGTGGAGACGCTGGGCGTCGACACGCCGTCCGTCGATCCATTCGACTCCGAGGACCTGCCGGCACACCACGCGTTGCTCGAGCGCGGGATGATCTGGATCGAGGGACTGCATCTGGAGGACGTCCAGGTCGGCGACTGGGAGCTCGTCGCACTCCCGATGGCGTTGCGCAACACGGAGGCCGCGCCGCTCCGCGTCGTGCTGCGGAAGCTCTGAGCGCGGCCCTCAATCGATCGAGGCGCCGTTCTCGGGGTCGGCGTCCTGGATGTGACGCGCCGCCTCTTCGGGCGGTGTCGGATTGATGGTGTAACCGGACCCCCACTCGAACCCCGCGCGGCGGCTGATCCGCGGCACCAGCTCGAGGTGCCAGTGGTAGTCGTGCTCGATCGTGGACCAGTCGTCGGGGTGGCCCGGTCGGGGGTGCGGGCTCGGCGCGGTGTGCAGCACGAGGTTGAACGGGGGGTTCTCGAGCAGCACCCGCATCCGCCGCAGCAGGTCGCGCAGGATCACCGCGAGACCGCGCAGCTCGTCGTCGTCGGTCAGGGCGAAGTCGTGGCCGTGGAGCTTGGGCAGGATCCAGGTCTCGAACGGCAGTGCGGCGGCGTAGGGCTCCAGGGCGACGAAGCTCTCGGTCTCGACGCCGACCCGCTCGCCGAGCTCGAGCTCCTGGTGCACGAGGTCGCAGAACAGGCACCGCTCCTTGCGGCAGAAGTGCTCACGCGCCGACTTCAGCTCCTGGCTGACCACCGAAGGGATGATCGGTGTCGCGATGAGCTGCGAGTGGGCGTGGACCACCGAGGCGCCCGCTTCGGCGCCGTAGTTCTTGAAGATCAGCACATAGCGGAGGCGCGTGTCGCGCCGCAGGTCGACAATCCGGGCGCGCCATGCGGTGAGCACCAAGGTGAGCTCGGTGACGCTGAAGTCCGCCATCTCGCGATGGGACTCGGGGCACTCGACGATCACCTCGTGCGCGCCGACGCCGCTGACGCTGTCGTTGAGGCCCATTCCGCCGCGGACGACCTGGCCCTCGACCCGCAGCGCGGGGAACTTGTTGGCAAAGACCCGGACCTGCCAGCCGCCCGATCGGTCCCGGCCGGGCAGCGGCAGAGACAGGATCTCGGGCGGCGTCAGGTCCTCGTTGCCGATGGCGAACGGGTCGACCTCGGGCGCGACGGCCTTCTCCTGCTCCGGCACCAGGAACTCCAGCGGCCGCAGCTTGCGTTCGGGAGCGATGATGGACCAGCGGTTGCGGATCGGACAGTAGCGCAGCTCGGACATGGTCACTCCTCGTCGTCGGGTCCGGACGCTTCGTCGACCGGGATCGGTTCGAGCACCAGCACCGAGCCGGCGAGCAGGCTCTGTTGCCCGGAGTGGAGGTGCAGCCGAACCGGGTGTCGGCCGTCCCAGGCCAGACCCAGCTCGACCACCGTGTCGACCGCGAGCTCGACCGTGGGATCGGATGAGCCGCCGCCGTCGACGGTGGTCACGACGTCATTCCCCCCGGCGAGCTCGAGATGCACGGTCAGCGGAGTTTCGCGCACGATCGGCAGCAGCGGGCGGGCGCCCTCGAGCAGCAGGTAGAGTCGCCTGCCGTCCGCCCACACCGCGAGCCGGTCGACCGCGTGGTCGGCGTCGATGGCGACCTCGGCCGCGAGGCACCACTCGAAGTAGGAGGTCACCTGGCCGTCGAACCGCGGTGGCCGCCAGTGGCGAGTGACCGGCACCTCCAGGCGGCGTCCGGACAGTTTGATCGGCCGGTCGAGCGAGGCCGGAGGCGGCACGCCCGCCTGTCGGCAGGCATCCACCAGGTGGTTGCGGAAGATTGCGTCATACAGCGGCGCCAGCTCGGTCGGGTTGTCGTCGCCGAGCCACCAGAACCAGTCCGACGCCTCGGCCACCAGCAGCGACGGGGGGTGGGGCGTCGCGGATGCGTCGAGCAGGGCCCGCACCTCGCCGAGCCGTTGCCAGGCCGCGGTCTTC
>JASFPU010000430.1:0-3660 GCA_050115855.1 Holophagae bacterium | reverse complement strand
AATTCCACCCCAAGCGGCGAGCCTGGCCTCGCCGTCACCCCGACCGGAGGTCTGCATGACTCGTTTCCTGACGTCCCTGATCGCAGCGACGACCATCGTCTCGGCGCCACTCGCCGGCGCCCAGGGACCGGCGCCTCAGCAACCCGGCGAACCGATGCTGACCGTCGAGGCGGCGCGCGTCGACCTCGGCGAGATCGTCGCCGGACGCGATGCGGTCGCGACCTTCACCTTTCATAACCGAGGGGGCGAGGAGGTCCGGATCATCCGCGCCAAACCTTCTTGAGGCTGCACGGTGGCCGAGTTCGACTCGGTCATCCCGGCCGGTGGCACGGGAACGTTGACCGCGAAAGTCCACACCCGCACCTCGCAGAGCGGATCGATCTCGAAGAGCGTGGCGGTGACCACGAACGACCCGGTCGCGCCGAGGATCATGCTCGGCGTGTCGTTCACCGTTGTCCAGGCCGTGGCGGTGCTGCCGCGCGCCCGGATCTACCTCACCGGCATCGACGGCGATCGTCCCGAGGCGGAGCTGCTGCTGCGCCGTGAGGACGGCGAACCGCTCGAGGTCACGGGCATCGAGGGCGACAGCGACCGACTCGACATCGAGACCACGACCCTGGAGAGCCCACGGACGATCGGCAACATCGAAGGTCGTGCAGGAGACGTCCTGCTGGCCGCCACCGTGGGACCCGGCGCCTCAGCGTCGACGTCGAACGGGACGATCAAGGTCCGGACCAATCATCCTGACGCGCGATCGATCGACATCATGTACACGGTTCGAATGCGGCCGATCATCGAGGTCCGACCGAACCAGCTGCGGCTGGTCCTGCAAGACGGCAACAGCACGGGCAGGGCGACGCTGGCTCGCATTCAGCACAATCGCGGCGAGGCCTTCAGCGTGACCGGACTGGAGCCGTCCGACCCCTCGTTGTTCCAGGCGCAGCAGATCGGAGAAGCCGCCCCGCAACCGATCCACTCGCTGTCGGTCAGGCTGGCCGACGACGTTGAACCCGGCTCGATGTCGGGCCGTCAGATCGAGTCGCTGGTGATCACCACTGACAACCAAGAGATGAAGAAGGTCGTGGTCCCGGTGCTGATCGATGTGCGGACGCCGCGCGTCGTTCGACCCGGTCAGTAACCCCCTGGTCGTCGGGCGACGGCCCGATGACTGGGATCCGCCGGGACCGTTCTCGCGACTACATTGAACATCGCGGACCGGCCACGTACAATGGCGCTTCCGCCCACGTGCGGAAGAAACGCGCCTTGCATGCCGACACCCCACACACCCCGATCGACGCCTCCCGTTGTCGCCATCGACGGCCCGGCCGGTGCGGGAAAATCGACCGTCGCCAGGCTGCTGGCCGATCGGCTCGGCATACCGTATCTCGATACGGGGGCGATGTATCGGGCGGTCGGTCTGATGGCGTGGCGCGACGGTCTCCGGCCGCCGTTCGATGCCGCGGCCGAGGCCCGTGTGGTCGATCTGGCCGAACGGCACCGGATCGTGCTCGAGCCGGACGGCGAGTCCCCCCGGGTTCTGGTCGACGGCGAGGACGTCAGCGGCGCGATCCGCACCCCGGAGTGCGCTCTGATGGCGTCGGCGGTGTCGGCTGTGACCGGTGTCCGTCGCGCACTGGTTCCGCTGCAACGCTCGATCGGCCTCGAAAAGGGCTGCGTCATGGAGGGCCGGGACATCGGCAGCGTGGTGTTTCCGGATGCGACGCTCAAGGTCTATCTCACGGCGAGCGCGGACGAGCGGGCCCGGCGGCGGCTCGAGGATCTCCGCAGTGACGGGATCGATACGACACTCGACGAGGTAAAAACGCAACAGCAACAGCGGGACCGGCAGGACGAGTCGCGTCAGGATTCGCCGCTGCAGGTCGCGCCGGGCGCCGTGGTCGTCGACACGACCCGGATGAGCCTCGGCGAGGTGATCGACCGGTTGTCGGCGGAGCTCGAGAAACGAACCGGGAGACGCCTTGACACGAACGGTGAGAACACCATAAGGTCTCGGAACCACGGAGGATTGGGTCGCGGGAGGTCTGCGCCCATCGAGGAGGATTCGTCTTGAACATGGACCCTGAACTGAACGGTGAATCGAACAACGAGGAGGGGATGGATCAGCTCTCGATGGAAGAGCTGATGGAAACCTCTCTCCAGACGCTGCGGGAGGGCGAGGTCGTCAAGGGGACGGTGGTCGCGGTCAACACCGACGAAGTGCTGGTGGACATCGGCTACAAGTGCGAGGGCAGCGTCCCCATCGCCGAGCTCACCGATCCGGAGACCGGGGAGCCGACGGTCGAAGTCAATGACGTCGTCGAGGTCTTCGTCGAACGGCTCGACGAGGCCGAGGGGCGGGTTCGCCTGTCCCGCGATCGGGCGACCAAGCTGAAGATCTGGGGCGTCGTCGAGGAAGCATACAAGAACGGCGAATCGGTCTCGGGCCAGGTGCTGGAGCGGGTGAAGGGCGGCCTCGCGGTCGACATCGGAATCCGCGCCTTTCTGCCGGGATCGCTGGTCGACCTGCGGCCCAACCGCCGGCTCGAAGACTACGTCGGGCAGGAGATCGAGGCCCGGGTGATCTCGTTCGATCGCCGCCGGTCCAACGTCGTGCTGTCACGCAAGGCGGTGCTCGAAGAGGAGGTCGGCAAGGTCAAGGATCAGACCATGGCGACGCTCGAGGAGGGCAAGCTGGTCAGCGGGGTCGCGAAGAACATCACCGACTACGGCGTGTTCATCGACCTTGGCGGCATCGACGGTCTGCTCCACATCACCGACATTTCATGGGGGCGGGTCGGGCATCCGAGCGAGTACTTCAAGGTTGGCGACGACGTCGACGTCGTCGTGCTGCGGTTCGACCGCGAGCGCGAACGGGTGTCGCTCGGCTACAAGCAGCGTTTCGAGGACCCGTGGATCCTGGTCCCCGAGAAGTACCCGGTCGGCAAGCGCGTCCACGGCGAGGTCGTCAGCATCGTCGATTACGGCGCCTTCGTCGCGCTCGAGGAGGGGGTCGAAGGGCTGGTTCATGTCAGTGAGATGTCGTGGACCAAGAAGGTCAAGAACCCCCGGTCGATCCTCGAGGTCGGCCAGGAGGTCGACGTGGTGGTGTCCGAGGTCGACGCCGAGAAACGTCGCCTGTCGTTGTCCCTGCGCGCCACCGAGCCCAACCCGTGGGAGCAGGTGTCGGAGACCCACCACGTGGGCAGCAGAATCAAGGGCGTGGTGCGGAACCTGACCGACTTCGGCGCGTTCGTCGAGATCGTCCCGGGCGTTGACGGCCTGGTTCACATTTCAGACATGTCGTGGACGCGTCGGATCAACCATCCTTCGGAGGTCGTGGCCAAGGGCGAGGAGGTCGAGGCGGTCATCACCTCCATCGACGTCATCAACCAGCGCATCTCGCTGTCCATGAAGGAGCTCCTGCCGAATGAGTGGGAGGAGTACGCGAACGCACACGGCGTCGGCGATCTCGTCAACGGTTCGGTCACCAACGTCACCGACTTCGGTGTCTTCGTCGAGCTCGCGCCCGGCGTCGAGGGACTATGTCACATCTCGGAGATCGACCGCGAGGGTGGGCTCACGCTGGCCGAGACGTTCTCACCGGGTCAGACCGTGACCTGCCGGATCCTCCGTATCGACTGGAACGAGAACCGGATCGGT
>JASFPU010000429.1:0-3660 GCA_050115855.1 Holophagae bacterium | reverse complement strand
CGGCGCGATCGAGGACTCCATCGAGGCCGAGCGGAGGTCGCTCGGTCCGGTGCGAGAGCTGGCCGATCTCATTGTCGACACGACCCACCTGTCGCCGCACGATCTCAGGCGGCAGGTGCTGACGCTTGGTTCCGGCGACTTCCACGCGCCCGAGGTGCTGACTGTCGAGGTCGCGAGTTTCTCGTACCTGCAGGGCGTGCCGTCGACCGCCAGCCTGGTGTTCGACGTCCGTTTCCTGCCGAACCCGTACTTCGAGCAGCAGCTTCGGCCGTTTTCCGGAGACCATCCGAAGGTCGTCGAATGGCTGTCCGGACAGCCCGAGGTCGAGGAGGCCGTTCGGCGGATCCTGGATCTGTCGCTGTACCTGATCCCACGTTACGGCGACGAGCTCAAGACCCACCTCACGATCGCCATCGGCTGTACCGGCGGGCGCCACCGCTCGGTCTACGTCGCCGATCGTCTCGCTCGGGAACTCGAGGCGGCCGGTCGCCAGGTCGTGCTGCGCCATCGAGACAAGGAGCAGTGGAGGTACACATGATCCCGGTGCTGGTGCTGACCCATGGAAATCTGGCCGACTCGATTCTCGAGTCGGCTCGCCAGATCGACCCGCACCTCGTCGAAGACACAGACGCCGTGACCCTGCCATGGGAGGTCGACACCGACGCCGCGGCCGCAGATCTGCGCGACCGCCTCAAGTCAATGGACTCCGGTGCCGGGGTGCTCGTGCTGACGGACATGTTCGGCGGCACGGCGACCAACTTGGCGCTGCCCTTTCTCGAACCCGACCGGATCGAGATCGTGACCGGAGTCAACCTGCCGATGATGATCAAGCTCGGCTCGCTGCGGGATCGTGATGTCCCGCTGCACGAGCTCGCCGGCCGCTTGGCCGAGGCCGGTCAGAAGAGCATCCGTCTCGCCAGCGAGTTCCTGCGCAGCCGAACCGCCGACTGACCACCCGGTCTGGGAGCGGCCGGTCCGGCGATCGAGAATCACGCTCATGCCATTCGCGTTACAATGGGTGCCGGGGACACCGCAGATCGATCTCGGTCGGCGTTGGAACTGATTTCACCACCGTCAAGAGGAGCCTTGAGTCCATGGTCCAGCAGGAGGTGAAGATAACCAACAAGCTCGGTCTGCACGCCCGGGCCGCGGCGAAGCTCGTCCACACCGCGAACGCATTCACCTCCGAGGTGTTCATCGGCGGTGACCACGAAGAGGTCAACGCGAAGTCGATCCTGGGGTTGCTGACCCTCGCTGCGTCCCGGGGAACAACGCTGACGGTGCGGGCGGACGGACCGGATGAAGCGGATGCGGTGCGCGCCCTGGTTCTTCTGTTCGAGGACAAGTTCGGGGAGGGCGAGTGAGCCGGACCCTGACCGGTCTCGGAGTCAGCCCCGGCATCGCGATCGGCGAGCCGGTGGTGCACGAGACCCGCCCGATCTCGACGCTCCGGGTGACCATCGCGGAGGATCAGGTCGAGGCCGAGGTTCACCGATTCGCTTCCGCCGTGACCTCGACGGTCGACACGATCTGGGAAAACCGCGAGCGGGCCCGCACGCAGATGGGGGACGAGTACGCCGGGATCTTCGAGGCGCACCAGCTGATCGCCACCGATCCGTCGTTCGTCGATCCGGTGAAGGCGATCATCCGCTCCGAGCGGGTCAACGCCGAGTGGGCCATCGATCAGGTCGTCGGCGAGCTCGTGTTGCGCTTCGAGGCGCTGCCGCACGCCCATCTGGCGGACCGTAAGCTCGACGTCCTCGACGTCGCTCGGCAGATCCTCAACACTCTGCACGGACTCGATCTCGGCAAGCTCGACCACCTCGAGCGGCCCGCGATCCTGGTTGCCGACGACCTGCCGCCATCGAAGGCGGTGCAGCTGCCGATGGACCGGATCCTCGGATTCGCACTCGAGACCGGCGGCCCGACGGCCCACACCACGATCATCGCCCGGTCGTTCGGCATCCCGGTGATCGTCGGTGCCCGAGGGTTGTGCGAGGCGGCTCGCAAGTCGCGACAGGTCGCGCTCGACGCGTTCGAGGGCAAGATCGTCCTCGATCCGGAACCGGCGGTCGTCGCCGAGTACACATCGAGGAAGAGCGAGTACGAGGAGCAGCAGGCCCAGCTGATGGCCATGCGTGCGATGCCGTCGGTAACCAAGGACGGCCGCGAGATCGTCATTCTCGCCAACATCGACCTGCCCACCGAGGTCGAGCTGGCGCGCCAGTGGAATGCCCAGGGCATCGGTCTGTACCGGTCCGAGTTCCTGTACATGAAGATGAGCCCCAACCTGCCGTCGATCAAAGACCACCTGGCGGCGTACCGCGAGATCGTCGACGGCATGACGCCGCTTCCGGTGACCATCCGAACCTTCGACCTCGGCGGAAAGAAGCTCGCCCGTGACGTCATCGGCTCGCCGGAAGCCAACCCGGTGCTCGGGCTGAGGGGCATCCGGCTGTGCTTCTCACAGGCCGATTTCTTCGAGACGCAGCTGCGCGCGCTGGTGCTGCTCGCCGGCGAGTACGAGCCAGGCCGCGTGCAGATCATGTTCCCCCTGATCAGCGGCATCGAGGAGTTCCGGATCGCCCGCATGCTGGTGCGCCGGATCACCCAGAAGGCCCGCGCCGAGGGCCACCGGGTGCACGACGAGATCCCGCTCGGTGCGATGGTCGAGGTGCCGTCATCGGCGGTGATGGCGACCGAGCTGGCCCGAGAGGCCGATTTTCTTTCCATCGGCACCAACGACCTGATCCAGTACTCGCTCGCCGTGGACCGGTCGAATGAGCTGGTTGCCAATCTCTACCGGCCGACCAGCCCGGCCATCCTGCGCCTGATCTCGAAGGTCGTCGAGGCCGGACAGGAGGCCGACATCCCGGTCTCGATGTGCGGTGAGATGGCGTCGGACCCGCTCATGGCGCCGGTGCTGATCGGCATCGGTCTGAACCGCTTCAGCATGAACCCGCAATCGGCGCCGGTCGTGCGTGCCCTGGTTCGCGAGCTGTCGTACCGCGACTCCGTCCACCTCGCCAAACGGGCGTGCGCCATGGCCACGGCCCGCGAGGTCGAGGAGTTTCTCCTCGAACGGCTTGCGCTTTCGCTCGCCAAGATCAAAATTCGAGTGTAGGAGAGAGGTCGTTTGATGGTGACCCGACGAGCACGCGTCGTCGACAAGCCCTGGGGCCATGAGGAGATCTTCGCCCAGACGCCGGACTATGTCGGCAAGATCCTGTTCATCCGCCGGGGCGAGGCGCTGAGCCTGCAGTACCACGAGATCAAGGAGGAGACGCTGCGCGTGCTCGACGGCACCCTCGACCTCATCGTCGGACCCGACCGGGAGCATCTCGAGACGATCTCGTTGGTCGGCGGTGACGTCTTCCACGTGGCGCCGCGGACCCTGCATCGGATGATCGCGACGACGGACTGCCGGCTGTTGGAGGTGTCGACCAATCACCTCGACGATGTGGTTCGTCTCGACGACCGCTACGGGCGCCAGGGGACCTCCGCGCCCTGACCGAGGAGGTGATTCGATGAGCACAGTGCGAATCTGGACGCGGCTCGCGACGACGATCGCGGTGATCAGCGCCGCTTCGACGGTGGCCGTCGGGGCGGAGCCCAGCCCGACTCCGACGCCGACACCCACACCGACACCCCGAACCTCGT
>JASFPU010000428.1:0-3667 GCA_050115855.1 Holophagae bacterium | reverse complement strand
GGTACGGCATTGTGCTCGCATCACCTCCAGGCCGCGAGCTCTCTCCGCACAATGCCGATACCGGGCACGCCCTCAAGTCCTCAAGCCCTCGCGACCTCGAATGCTACACTCCCGCAACCTTCGAGGGAGGTCGTGTCATGCAGCGATCGATGATGCTGCTGGTCATTCTGGTTCTGCTCACCGGCTGCGCGGCCGAGATCGAAGCCGACCAACCACTCCACGTCATGCTGGTCAACGACGACGGCGTTGATTCGCCGGGGCTGGCGGCGCTCGCCGAGGCGCTGACCGCGGACCCGGGGTACCGGGTGACGGTGGTCGCGCCGCACGATCAGCAGAGTGCGGCCGGTCACGCGCTGGTCATCCGACGCGAGATCGCGATCCGGCCCCATCCTGCGGTCGGCGGCGCGACGGCGGTGTCGGTTGACGCGACACCGGCCTCGGTGACCGCCATCGGGCTCACCGTCGTGCTCGAGCAGGACCCGCCGGACCTCGTGGTGTCGGGCATCAACAAGGGTGAAAACGTCGGCCGCGCGGCGTGGTACTCGGGCACCGTCGGGGCGGCGCGCGAGGCGGTGCTGCGCGGGGTGCCGGCGATCGCGCTCTCGCTCGAGCTCGACTGGGACGACCCCAAGCCGGACTGGACCGGCGCCGCTCGACTGGCCAAGCCCGTGGTCGACGCCGTTCGATCGCGCGGGCTGCCCGACGGCATCGTGCTCAACGTCAACGTCCCGCGCGACACCGCAGCGGCACGTGGCTACCGGATCACCAGCATGGGGATGACTCCCGACGAGGTGAGCCGGTACGCGATCGACCGCGTTGAGGATGGCGTCCGATACGTCACCAGCCGTTGGGCGCCGCCCGACGGAGCCGCCGAGGGCAGCGACGTCACGGCGCTCGACGCCGGCTTCGTCCCGCTCACACCGCTGACCCTCGACCAGACCGCCTACACCGCCCTCGCGCCGCTCGCTCAGCTCGAGCTCACGATTCCGCCCGCGGCGCCATAGCGACGTTCGGGGCGCGTCGACTCGTACCGGGAACCGGCAAGTGGACAGCCGGCATCAACCGAGCTAGAGTGATGGCCCCCGGCCGGGACCGGCTGTAGGTGTGTGTGGCGCGCGCGCCGGCCGCCCGGGATCCCTGGAGGACGAATGACACGCCGAATCACGCGCAAACAGCTCAAGCAGAGCGACGAGTTCGTTTCCACGGTCGACACCATCATCCAGTGGATGGTGGACAACTGGCGGCCGATCGTCGCCGGGCTCGGCGCGATCTGCATCATCGCGGTCGGCTGGTGGCTGGTCGGGCTGTGGAGCGAGTCGCGCGCCGATGATGCCTCGTTGGCCCTGCGACGGGCGGTCACCACCTTCGAAGGTGACGATTCGATCGGCCAGATGGTCCCGGCCGGCAATGCCGACGAGGCCGAGACCGAGCTCCAGCAGGTGATCGACAACTTCAGCTCGAGCGACCAGGCCGACATGGCCCGGCTGTACCTGGCGCGGATCCACTTCGATCGGGGCGAGACCGACGCCGCCCGTGACCTCTTGGTGGGGTTGGCGGAGCGTCGCCGCAACGACCCCATCGGGCGGGTCGCGACTCTCGATCTCATCCACCTCCGGATCGCCTCCGGTCAGGCCACCGAGGTCGCCGCCGAGCTCGAGGCGATGGTGGTCGGGACCGACACCGGGCTGCCGCGGGATGTGGCGCTGTACGAGCTGGGCCAGCTCTACCTGGCCGAGCAGAACCCGATCCAGGCCCGCGAGTACTTCACCACGCTGGTCGAGGAGTTTCCCGAGTCGCCCTATCTGCAGTCCGCCCAACAACGCCTGGCGGAGCTCGGCTGACCTCGCGTCGCGCGAGCGATCGGGTTCGGACCGAACGGAGGTTGCCGTGAGCTTCTCCGAAGCCATCGCACGCAAGCGGGACGGTCTGCCGCTTGAACGCGACGACGTCCAGAGCTTCGTCACCGGTGCGAGCCGCGGTGACCTCCCGGCGGAACAGCTCGCCGCAATGCTCATGGCCATCTGCTGCCGTGGCATGACCACCGAGGAGACTGCATGGCTGACCCGCGACATGATGCGCTCGGGCGAGTCCTGGCAGCTCGGCGCGAGCCGTCCGGACGTCGTCGACAAGCACTCCACCGGTGGTGTCGGCGACGCGGTGTCGCTGGTGCTCGCGCCGCTACTCGCGTCGGTCGACGTGCCGGTCGCGATGATGGCCGGTCGGGGCCTGGGGCACTCCCAGGGCACGATCGACAAGCTGGAGGCGATCCCCGGCTTCTCGTGTGATCACGACCGGGCCGGCCTCGACCGACTGCTCGACCGGGTCGGGGCCGCGATCATCGCCCAGACCGACGACATCGCGCCCGCTGACCGCACGCTGTACGCGTTGCGAGACATCACCGCCACCGTGCCGTCGCTGCCGCTCATCGTCGCCTCGATCATGTCCAAGAAGCTGGCCCTCGGCGCGTCAACTCTGATCCTCGACGTCAAGTGGGGCAGCGGTGCCTTCCGGGCAACCGTCGCCGAGGCGCTCGAGCTGGCGTCCGCTCTCCGACGGGTGGCGCGCGACTCCGGCGTCGCCTGCGAAGCTCTGATCACCGACATGAACCAGCCGCTCGGCCCAGCACTGGGAACCGCCAACGAGGTCCGCGCCGCGCGCGACGTGCTGGCCGGCCGCGGTGACGCCCGGCTGCGCGAGGTGACCTTGCGTCTGTGCCGCCAGGCCATGGTGCTGCGCGGCAATGATCCGACCGATGCCGACGCCCGGCTCGAGTCGAGCCTCGCCTCCGGTGCCGCGCTCGACACCTGGGACCGTATGGTCGAGGCGCACGGCGGCGATCCGGATCCCGACCGTCTGCCGGTTCCCGGCCGGGTCCGCGAGGCGACCGCGGCAACCGATGGCATCATCACCAGGATCGCCGCCGCGAGCCTCGGTCGGATCGCGGCGGCAGCCGGCGCCGGGCGTCGACGGCGCGACGACGTCCTCGACTTCGGCGGCGGCGTCACGGTGTTCGTCCGCCTCGGCGAGCGGGTCGAGGCTGGGCAACCGATCGCATCGCTCGAGCTCGGCGAGCGCGCGGTGGACGAGGATGATCTCGTCCGTCGTCTCGAGGCGGCGTTCGACATCGGCACGGAACCGCCGGGCCGCCGTGACCTCGTGTTGGGAACCGTCGACGACGTCGACCGGTCGCCCGTCGACAGCGACTGAGACCGCCCGGTCTTCGTGGTACCCTGCAAGCTGATGATCCAATTCGGGACGTCCGGCTGGCGCGGCGTGATCGGCCGCGAGGTGACCTTCCGCAACGTGCGGCTCATCACCCGTGCACTGTGCGACACGCTCGCTGCCGACGGCTCCGAGATCAACGCCATCGTGATCGGGTACGACACGCGGATGCTGTCCGAGAAGTTCGCCCGTGCCGCCGCTGAGCTGATCGCGTCCGAGGACGTGCCGGCGGCGCTGACCGGCCGTGACACGGCGTCACCGGTCGTCGCGTCGGCGGTCCTGGAGCGCGGCGCCGCCGCCGGGATGGTGTTCACCGGCAGCCACAATCCGCCCGAGTACAACGGTGTCAAGATCTTCACCGCGGACGGCATCCTCGCGTCCACCGAGATGACCGATCGGATCGAGGCGCGCGTCACCGAGCTCGGAACCGATTTCGACGACACGT
>JASFPU010000427.1:0-3682 GCA_050115855.1 Holophagae bacterium | reverse complement strand
GAACGCAGATCCCATCGCGATGGCTCAAAATTGCGATGCCTCCGTGTTCCTCCATGCTTCTCCGTGCTCTCCGTGTTTCAACTGCGATGGTGCGACGTGCGATGACTCAAAAATGCGATGCCTGCGATGTCTCTGCGCCTCTGCATCTCTGCGTCTCTGCGTTTCTATCTGCGATGGTGCGATGACTTAAAAATGCGATGTCTCCGTGTTCCTCCGTGCTCTCCGTGTTTCAACTGCGATGAATGCGATGACTCAAAAAATGCGACGCCTGCGATGCTTCGCGCCCTCCGCGCCTTCGCGGTGAATCCTCATGACCTACGCTGAGCTCCACTGCGCCTCGGCCTTCAGCTTCCTCGAGGGTGCGTCCCAGCCCGAGGACCTCGTCGACCGCGCGGTTTCACTCGGCCTCCCCGCCGTCGCGCTGGTCGACCGCAACACCCTGTCCGGCGCCCCGCGCTTCTGGAAGGCCGCCCGCGACGCGGGGATCAAGCCACTGGTCGGGGCGGAGGTCGTCCTCGACGACAGCGCCAATTCTCAATTCTCAATTCTTAATTCTCAATTACCATCGCAAACGCCATCCAGCGCCGCATGCGATGCAATTGAGAATTCAAAATTAAGAATTAAGAATTCGGCCCCGCGGGGGCCTCTCGGGTTGGTACCCCCTCCCCCACCACCCGGCACGCCCCTGCCTCGCCTGACGTTATTGGCCGCCGACCGCCGCGGCTACCAGAACCTCTGCCGCCTGCTCACCGAGGCCGCCCGCGGCCGGCCCAAGGGCCAGGCGCGCGCCACCATGACCGATGTCGCGGTCTACGCCGAGGGCCTCCACTGCCTCACCGGCGGCGCCGAAGGGCTCATCGCCCAGCGCCTGCTCCACCGCGGCCTCGACGGCGGCCGCCGCGAGCTCGAGCGCCTCGCCGATCTCTTCCCCAACCGGCTCCACGTCGAGCTCCAGCGCCACCACCTGCGCGACGAGGAGCACCGAAGCACCGCCATGCTCGAGCTCGCCCGGCGCCTCCGCCTCCCCGTTGTCGCCACCGGCGGCGTCCGCTACGCCCGCCGCGAGCACAAGGAGCTCGCCGACGTCCTCGCCTGCATCCGCGAAGGCGTCACCGTCGACAGCGCCGGTGCCGTCCTCGACGGCCACCGCGAGCGCCACCTGCGCTCCCCCGCCGAGACCGCCGCCCTCTTCGCAGACCAGCCCCGCGCGGTGCGCGCCGCGGCCGAGCTCGCCGACCGGCTCGAGTTCACCCTGTCCGACCTCGGCTACCGCTTCCCCGACTACCCGCTGCCGCCCACCGAGACCCCGATCTCGCACCTCCGCCAGGTGACGTGGAACGGCGCCCGCACCCGCTACCGGCCGCTCACCGCCCGTGCCCAAGCTCAGCTCGAGCGCGAGCTCGACCTCATCGAGAAGCTCGACCTCGCCGGCTACTTCTTGATCGTCTGGGACATCGTCCGCTTCTGCCAGCGCGAGGGGATCCTGGCCCAGGGCCGCGGCTCGGCGGCCAACTCGGCGGTGTGCTACGCGCTGTCGATCACCGCCGTCGACCCGGTCAAGATGGAGCTGCTGTTCGAGCGCTTTCTCTCCGAGGAGCGCGGCGAGTGGCCCGACATCGACCTCGACCTGCCGTCCGGCGACCAGCGCGAGAAGGTCATCCAGTACGTCTACTCACGCTACGGCCCGCACGGCGCCGCCATGACCGCGGTGGTCTCGACCTACCGCTCCAAGTCGTCGGCGCGCGAGGTCGGCAAGGCGCTCGGCTTCGACCTCGACCGGGTCGGCCGGCTCTCCAAGCGGCTCGGCTTCCACGCCGCGGCGGAGTTCCGCGACGGGCTCCGCTCCTTCGACGCCGAGCTCGCCGCGGTCGGACTCGACCCCGATGCGCTGCGCGTCCGGCACTTCAAACGGCTGTGGTGGGAGATCCAGAACCTCCCCCGCCACCTCGGCCAGCACTCGGGCGGGATGGTCGTCGCCCAAGGCCGGCTCGACGAGGTGGTGCCGCTCGAGCCCGCCGCAATGGAGGGCCGCACCGTCATCCAGTGGGACAAGGACGACTGCGCCGACCTCGGGATCATCAAGATCGACCTGCTCGGCCTCGGCATGCTCGACGCCCTCGAGCAGGCGATCCCGATGATCCGCGACAACGAGGGCGTCGACCTCGACCTCGCCCACCTGCCGGCCGACGACGGGCCGACCTACGAGATGATCCGCGCCGCCGACACCGCCGGCGTCTTCCAGATCGAGAGCCGGGCGCAGATGGCGTCGCTGCCGCGCAACCGGCCGCGCCACTTCTACGACCTCGTCGTCCAGGTCGCGATCATCCGCCCCGGCCCGATCGCCGGCAACATGACGAATCCCTACCTCGAGCGCCGCCAGGGCCGGCAGGAGGTCAGCTACCCCCACCCGAGCCTCGAGCCGGTGCTCGAGCGCACCCTCGGCGTGCCGCTCTTCCAGGAGCAGCTGCTACGCATCGCCATGGTCGCGGCGGGCTTTTCCGGCGGCGAGGCCGAGGAGCTGCGCCGCGCCATGGGCTTCAAGCGCTCGCGCGAGCGGATGGTGGCGATCGAAGAAAAGCTCCGCCGCGGCATGACGCTCAAGGGCATCGACCAGAAGGCCCAGGACGAGATCGTCCAGGCCATCACCTCGTTCGCGCTCTACGGCTTCCCCGAGTCGCATTCGGCGTCGTTCGCGCTCATCGTCTACGCCTCGGCCTACCTCAAGCGCCACCACCCGACCGCGTTCTACGCCAGCCTGCTCAACGCCTGGCCGATGGGCTTCTACCACCCGGCGACCCTGGTCAAGGACGGCCAGCGCCACGGCGTCGGCTTCCGCTCGGTGGACGTCAACCGCTCGGGCTGGCACTGCCGCTGGGAGGAGGGCGAGGTGCGGATCGGGTTGCGCTTCGTCCACGGCCTCAAGCAGGCCGCCGGCGAGGCCATCGAGCGCGAGCAGGCCGCCCGCCCTTTCGCCGACACCGCCGACCTCACCGGCCGCTGCGGGCTCTCCTCCGATCAGCTCGAGAGACTGGCGCACGTCGGCGCCCTTGGCTCGCTCGGCTTGTCCCGCCGCGAGGCGCTGTGGCAGGTCTCCGAGGTCGTCGGCCGCGACGGGTCACTGTTCGCCCAGCTGCCGCCCGAGAAGCAGTCTCCCCTGCCCGAGATGACCGACCTCGAGACCACCGTCGCCGACTACTCGGGCCTCCACCTCACCACCGGCCCGCACCTCATGGCGTACCTGCGCCCGGAGCTCGAGCGCCGCGGGGCCGTGCCGGTGTCCGCGCTGGAGTCGATGCCCGACGACACCCCGGTGCGCGTCGCCGGCGCAGTGATCGTCCGCCAGCGCCCGGGCACTGCGCGAGGCTTCGTGTTCCTGACCATGGAGGACGAGACCGGGATGGTCCAGGCGATCATCCGGCCTGATCTGTTCCGGGAGCACCGGGCGTTTCTGGTGTCAACGCCCGTGATCCTGGTCGAGGGGACGTTGCAGAAGACGGATGGGACGTTGTCGGTGAAGGCGACTCGCTTCGAAAAGGTCGAGGCCGAGGCGGAGGTGGAGAGTCATGATTGGTGTTGACACCCCCGCGTCCGCGTCCGCGTCCGTGCCCGCGTCCGAAACGATCCCGATCCCGTTCCCGAATATGGCCTTGAGGAACCGAAGCGCCCGTGACCTCACCACAGA
>JASFPU010000426.1:0-3683 GCA_050115855.1 Holophagae bacterium | reverse complement strand
GATCGAGGTCGATGTCGACGGCACGCTGCAGGCGGTCGAGTCCTCGGTGCTCGGCCCGCCCCAGGTGCGCGACGTCTGGCAGTTCAAGATCGCGATGATGGCCGATGAGGGCACCGACGTGCGCGCCGGTCAGCCGGTGCTCGCCTTCGATCCTTCGGAGCTCCAACAGCGCCTCCAGACCAAGCTCGCCGACCTCGACGCCGCCCGCACCGAGGTCGAGAAGAAACGGGTCGACCTCGAGGTCACCGTGGCCAACGACCGCCTCGCCCTGGCCGAGGTCGAGGCCCGACTGCGCAAGGCCAACCTGATCGCCGATCAGCCCGATCAGCTGTACTCCAACAACGACGTCGAGAAGGCGCGCCTCGATCTGGAGCTCGCCGAGCTCGAGGTCGACCTGGTGCGGCGCCGCATCGACGCGACCCGGGTCGCCGGCGAGGAGGAGCTCGCCGTGCTCGAGGCCAACCTGGCCCGGGTCACCTCCGAGGTCGACCAGATCCGAGACGGCATCGCCCGCATGCAGCGGGTCGCTCCGCGCGACGGCATCGTCATCCACGTCACCGATTGGCGCAACGAGAAGAAGAAGATCGGCGACTCGTGCTGGGTCGCCCAGCCGGTGCTCGAGATACCCGACCTCAGCCGGATGGAGATCGACGGGAAGATCGAGGAGGCGGTCGCCGGCCGTGTCCGGGAGAGCCAGCCGGTGTCGATCCGGCTCGACGCCTACCCCGACCGCGAGTACCGAGGCGTCGTGGCGTCGCTGTCGCGCGCGGTCCAGCAGAAGAGCTGGCGCGACCCGCTCAAGGTCGTCCACCTGACCATCGCGCTCGACCGAACCGACCCGGAGCGGATGCGTCCGGGCATGCGGATCCGGGGGACCGTCGAGACCCAGCGACGCGAGGGGGCGACGCTGGTGCCGGTCGCCGCCGTGTTTCGCGACGGCGGCGACACCGTCGTCTACCGGCGACGGCTCATGGGGTGGTCGAAGACGCCGGTCGAACTGGGCGATCGCAACGCCGATCGAGTCGAGGTGCTCGACGGGCTGGAGCCGGGCGACCTGGTGTCGCTGGAGCGCCGATCGTGACCCGGCTCGGTGCCGCTGTGGGCGGCGGCGCGGTCATGCTCGCCGTCGGGCTCGCGTTGCTCGCCGTCGGGTTCGGCGGAGCGGCCCCGGATGTCCCGACGACTCAGGTCGGTGCGGGTCCGTTCCGAGCACGGGTGACGGCCGAAGGGAACCTGGCGGCGGTGCGCTCGACCCCGATCACCGCCCCGATCAAGCCGCAGATCCCGTTCACCGTGGCATGGCTGGTCGAGGACGGGTCTCAGGTTGCCGAGGGCGACCTGGTGGCCCGGTTCGACGCCAGCCAACTCGAGAAGAACCTCGAGGACGGACGGTCCAACCAACGGATCAGCGACCACCGCATCGAGAGCGCCGAAACCAACCGCGAGGTCACCGTCGACAAGCTCGACCGCGACGCGGACGTCGCCAAACAGGAGCTCGACGTGGCGCGCGAGTTCCAGACCACCGACACCCGGATCTACTCGCGGATGGAAATCGCCGAGTCGCAGATCGACACCACGCTCGCCGAGACCCGCGCCGACCACGCGACGCGGTCCCAGAAGATCGAGGACGACCTGTCTCAGGCCGAAATCGAGCTGCTCGCCATCGAGCGCCGCAAAGCGGACCTCGAGGTCGAGCAGGCCGAGGAGGGCCTGGCGGCGCTCGAGGTCCGGGCGCCACACGGCGGCATCGTCATTCTCGAGCGGGATTGGCGCGGCAACCCGGTCCGGGTCGGAGACGCGGTGTGGCCCGGCCGCCCCCTCGCGCGGATCCCCGATCTCGCCCAGATGCAGGCCGAGGTCTACGTCCTCGAGGCCGACGCCGGCAATCTCGAGGTCGGGCAGACCGCCACGGTCTGGCTCGAGTCGGACCCCGACACGGCGCACGACGCGCGGCTGAAAAGCATCGACCCGATGGCCGGACGGCGCAATCGACGGGTCCCGGTGCAGTACTTCCGCACCGTGATCGCGCTCGACGCGACCGACCCGACGATCATGAAACCCGGCACGCGGGTGCGGGCCGAGATCGTCATCGCCGACCTCGACCACGTCATCACCGTGCCGCGCCAGGCGGTGTGCCGGGTCGACGGAGAGCCGGTGGTCTATCGCTGGCAGCGGCGCCACTTCGTTCCGGTCCAGGTCGAGCTCGGCCCGGCGGCGCTTGGACGAGTCGCCGTCACCGATGGCCTCGACGACGGCGACCGGATCGCGCTCAGCGACCCGACACCGCCTGATCACGAGGACGAACCCGGCGCAACCGGGGCATCGTCGTCACCGGTGCTCCCCGGAGGCGCATCGTGACGGTGTCCGACGCGCTACGCACGGCCATGGAGAACCTGTCGACCCACAAGCTGCGCTCGGTGCTCACCATGCTCGGGATGATCTTCGGCGTCGGCGCGGTGATTGCGATGCTGTCGATCGGCGAGGGCGCCGAGCGCGAGGCCATGGCGATGATCGAGCGCCTCGGCGTCCGCAACATCCTCGTCCGGGACGTCGACATGCGCGACGACGAGCTCCAGGAGGTCCGCGAAACCTCGCCCGGCGTGTCGCGGCGCGACGCCGTCGCCATCGCCGACGCCGTGCCGGGGGTCGAACGGACCTGCGCCCGGGTCGACGTCGAGCCGTACTCGGTGCTGGCGGGCGGTCGAACCGTCGACGCGACCGCGCACGGCGTCGACGCCGCCTTCGCCAGGCTGACCAATCTCGAGCTCGCCAACGGCCGATTTCTCGATCCGCTCGACGTCCGCAACCACGCCCAGGTCTGCGTTATCGGCGAGGGCATCCGGCGCGAGCTCTTCGGCTACGAGAGGGCGATCGGTCAGTCGCTCAAGGTCAACGAGCTCTGGCTCGAGGTGGTCGGCGTTCTGGCCGGCTCGGGCGCCGCGACGTCGGTCCAGGGCGTCGCGGTCGGCTCCACCGACCTCGACGTCTACCTTCCTGTCAGCACCGCGATCCGCAAGCTCGATCTGCCGCTGCTCGAGGCGCCGCTCGACGAGATCATCGTCCGGCTCGTCCCGGAGGCGTCGCCGGCCGAATCCGCGCGTCTCATCGACCAGTTGCTCGACCGGCTGCACGGTGGTGAAAGCGATTACGAGCTCGTCGTGCCCGAGGCGCTGCTCGAGCAGAGCCGGAAGACCCAGCGTCTGTTCAACATCGTGATGGGGGCCATCGCCGGGATCTCGCTGCTGGTCGGCGGCATCGGCATCGCCAACATCATGCTCGCGACGGTCTTCGAGCGGACCCGAGAGATCGGCGTCCGGCGCGCGGTCGGCGCCCGCCGCGAGGACATCCGCACCCTGTTCCTCATGGAGAGCTTCACGATCAGCGTCATGGGCGGGCTGGCCGGCGTGCTGCTCGGGGTGGCGATCTCCAAGTTCGTCGCCGCGTCGGCCGGTTGGTCCACCGTGGTCACCTTCTGGTCGGTCGTGTTGGCGTTCGGCGTCTCGATGGCGGTCGGCATTGGCTCGGGGCTCTACCCCGCCGTGCGTGCGGCGAATCTCAATCCGATCGACGCGCTGCGTTGGGAGTAGCGTCTCCCTCGGCTGCGGCCACATCCGATCCCGATCCCGATCCCGATCCCGATCCCGATCCCGATCCCGATCCGGCATGGTCACCCCGGGTTGTTC
>JASFPU010000425.1:0-3686 GCA_050115855.1 Holophagae bacterium | reverse complement strand
GGTCGGAGTGGAGGATGAAGTACATCCGCGCCACGTCGTCGTACGGCGGGGCGATCCCCATCTGGTGGGCGAAGTTGCCGCCCATGTCGAGCGTCGGGTCCGCGGGGATGTGGACGTCCGCCTTGTACTTCATACGGTAGATGTACGCGGCGAGCACGGGCAGCTTGGGCAGCAGGTTGAGCACGTCCTCGAGCATCGGCTCCCAATAGTCGAACTTGCTCATGCCCTCGTTGTAGCTCTTGACGAACTCGGACTCGCGCTGCATGGCGAGGATGCCCTGTGAGAACAGCGTCATCGGGTGCGTGTCGGTCGGGGCCGCGCGCAGGATGTCGATCACGTACTGCGGAATCTGGCGGCGCTTCTTGAACTCCTCCACGACCTCCATCCCCTGCTCCTCGGTGGGGATGTCTCCGGTCATGAGGTAGTAGAAGAAACCCTCGACGCTCGGATAGTCGTTGCCCGCAAGCTGTGGGAGCGCCTCGAAGGTCTCCGGAATGGTCCGGCCACGAAAGCGAATCCCCTCGTACGGATCGAGGTACGACACGTCGGTCACCAGGCACTTGACGCCACGGGCGCCGCCAATCGCCTGCGCGATGGTGACGTCGCTGATCTTGACGTCACCGTGCTCCTTGAGCAGACGGGTCGTACGCGGCCGATGCTCCTCGATCTTCTTCTTGAGGGTTTCTTTCAAAGACGACATGGTCACTCTCCTTCCGTGACGATCGGCGCCGAATCCTGGCGTCGTCGCCCGCCGGCGCGGTCATGGGTCGATAGGGACGGTTTCCGAATCTGAACGCTCGTTCATAGCGAAGAGTATAGAGCTTGTGAAACAGAGTGACAAGCATCCCGGCACATGAAATCGGCGGCTGCTCCCGGCCGGAAACGACGGGTTACGGTTGACAGCGCTGCCGAACCGGCGAAAATGACGGGCAATGCAGAAGTTCGCGGTCCGCGAGCTGCGCACGAGGATCGTGCTCGCCGGCGCCGACGCTCTGATCCTCCTCGCCGCCGGCACGCTCGCCGCGTGGATCCGCTTCGGCTCGCTGGGGTTTGCCGCCGAAATCAACCAGATTCTCGGCCATCCGGCCTTCATCGCCTACGCGACCTTGGTTCAGTTCGGCCTCGCCACGACCTTCGACCTCTATCGACCGTCGAGCTGGCGCACCCATGACTACGTTCTCGCGAGGACCTTCGCTCTTGCCGTATCGTTGGTGATCGCGCTCGCTCTCGGCGTCTACGTCGTCGAGCCGTGGCGCTTCGGGCGCGGCCTGATGGCGATTACGCTGACCCTCTCGCTGCCCGCCCAGGTGCTGCTCAGGTTCATTTGGCTCGCCGTTGCCGATCGGCCGCCGGCGCGGACGGCCACCGTGATCGGCGATGGTCCGATCGTCAACGCACTCCGGCAGGAGCTCGACGGCCGGCCGAACCCGCCGTTCACGGTCGATCGCCATCTTTCCGGTCCGACCAACGGGAGCGGCGATCCCCTCGACGGCCTCGACATCGGCGACACCAACCTGATCATCGTTGCCGGCCTGGCGGACAACGACGCCACCGTCGACCGCCTGGCGGCGCTCAACTTCAAGGGGACGACGGTTGTCGACGCCGCCGGCGCCTATGCGGCGCTCACCGGCCGCATCCCGGTCCGACAGGTCAACTCCATGTGGTTCATCGCGACCGGCGACTTCTCGTCGATCGCCACGAGCCCCTTCCACTACCTCCAGCGGTTCTTCGATCTTCTGGTGGCCTCGGTGTTGTTGGCCGTCACGCTCCCGGTTCTGGTGGTCGCTGCGGTCGCCATCCTGGTGACCGACGGCCCGCCGGTCTTCTATCGGCAGAAGCGGCTCGGTCGGTACCGTCAGGAGTTCGAGCTGTTCAAGCTGCGAACCATGCGCCAGGGCTCGGACCGGAAAGGACCCACATTCGCCGAGCTGAACGACACCCGCGTCACCGCCGTCGGACGCTGGCTCCGCCGCTGGCGCATCGACGAGCTGCCGCAGCTCATCAACGTCCTGCGCGGTGAGATGAGCCTTGTCGGCCCGCGCCCAGAACGACCCGAGGTCGCAGCAGCGTTCGAAAGAAAGATCCCCTTCTACGCCTTCCGCTACTCGGTCCGGCCCGGTCTGACCGGCTGGGCCCAGATCCACCTTCCCTACTGCGCCCGAACCGAGGACCACATGGCCAAGCTCGAGTTCGATCTCTACGCGGTACGACACCACGGGCCGGCGATGTACGCGATCGTGCTGTTGCGGACGCTCGGCGCGTTGGTATTCCGACCCGGGCGGTAGCGCACGCGGCTTGAGCCGCGCTCGCCTTGACATGCCGCAGACCGGAACCGATACTCGAATCGGCTCTTTCGACAACTCACCACGATCCATGGGGGTGCCCCTCCGTGCGCGGCGGGGCTGAGATCACACCCCTCGAACCTGAACCGGGTCATGCCGGCGGAGGGAACTGGAGTCATCGCAGCGTGCCGTGTTCTCCCCTTCTCCGGCCGCGATTCGGAGTTCTTGGAGGACCGGCATGTGTGTCTTTCGTGCGGTGCGTGTCGCCCTGGTGGCGTGTGTCACGTGCACCGCGACCGCGGCCGAGCTGCCCGGCAGACTGACTGACCGAACCAGCAATCAACCGATCGGGAACGCAACAGTAACGGCGTCGGCCGACGGCGTCGAGGTGTCCACAGCGACGGGTCCGGACGGCGCGTTCGTGCTCGCGATCCCGGAGCCGCCTCCGCGGTCGCTGCTGATCGACGTCACCGCAGCCGGGTACAAACCGCTCTCGCTGACGATCGTCGACGTGCCGAGCACCGCGAGACTCACCCTCGAGGCCGAGCCCGTCGTGTTCCGTGGTGCGGTCGAGGTGACGGGTCTTCGGGCCGTCGTCGGCGACACGCCGGTCACGGTTTCCACACTCGACGGTGATGAGATCGACCGGCAGTACTGGGCGCAGGACGTGCCGATCCTGCTCGAATCGAGCCCGGGCTTCTACGCCTATAACGACAGCGGCAACGGCATCGGGTACTCGTACTTCTTTCTGCGCAGCTTCGACATGAGGCGCACGGCGATCAGCCTCAACGGCGTGCCGCTCAACGACGCCCACTCGCACAGCGTGTTCTTCATCGACCTCGCGGATTTCCTGTCCACGACTGACGAGATTCAGGTTCAACGGGGCGTCGGCACCACACTGTACGGTGGCAGCGCGATCGGGGGGTCGGTCGATATCCGAAGCCGCCAGCCGCTCGACGAGCGCCGGCTCAGAGTCGCAATGCTCGGCGGCTCCTTCGGCACCAGCCGGCTCACCCTCGAGTTCGACAGCGGGTTGATCGACGATCGCTGGGCGACCATGGCGCGCTACTCACGCGTCCAGTCCGACGGCTACCGCGACCAGAGCTGGGTCGACATGTGGAATTACTTCCTGTCGATCGTCCGCTACGGCGAGGCGACCACCTTCCGCCTCAACTTCTTCGGTGGTCCTGAAGAGACACACCTCGCCTACGAGGGGATTCCGAAGACGTACCTCGACGGCGAGGTCACCGGCGACAGACGACGGGACCGCCGGTTCAACCCGTTCACGTACGCCAATGAGATCGACTCGTTCTTCCAGCCGCACTACCAGCTCATCCACAGCTGGCAGATCGACAAGAACCTCGCGTGGCAGAACACCTTGTACGCCTTTCAAGGGGACGGCTA
>JASFPU010000424.1:0-3689 GCA_050115855.1 Holophagae bacterium | reverse complement strand
TCCCGCACGGCGAGCTCGACACCGTCGTAGCCCCAGTCGGCGATCTTGGCCACGTTGGCCTCGAAGTCGCCCTTGAACGCCACCGCCTGGAAGGCGGCGGCGTGGGTCGACAGGACAACGCTGAGCTGCAAGATCTCAGCCCTCGCCCTGGCCGATCCTCGGAAGCTGATAGACCGGCTTCCAGCCCTCGCTCAGGGGCTCGCGGAGATAGGGCTCCATCTCGGCGGAGGTGCGCAGGGTGACCTCCTCCACCGGCGGCACGGTGCCGGCCGGGAAGGCGTCGAGGATCTGGTCGTTGAGCAGGGTCAGGTACTTGAGGATCGCCGCCACGGGTCGCTTGGCCTTGTCCGCTCTGCCGTGCGTCGACTTGCCGACCACCCCCTCGGGTGTCGCAGCGATCTCGATGGCGAAGTGGCCCTCACCCTCGGACCAGCGGCTCGGCCGGCTGAACGGATCGACCGACTTGTCGAAGTGCCCGTCCGGCAGGTACGCCTTGCCCTCGGTGTCGACCGCGTAGTCCATGTCCACCATGTCGGGGTGGAGCAGCAGACCGAGCGAGGTCTCGGACTCGTCGGCGTGGACGAAGTTGGTGTCCATCTTGCCGCCCTTGGGCTCGGTGCGGAAGAACTCCCGAACCGCCCGGTGCCAGTCGATGACCCGGAAGATCCCGGGCAGCTGGTAGCGCTTCTGGAACTGCTGGATCGCCGACTCGAGCATCCACAGGTGGCCGTGGTTGTTGATCAGGATCTGCTTGCGGAAGCCGTCGTTCCACAACCCGAGCATGACGTCCATGAGGAACTCGCGGGCGACGTTCTCGCGGACGATCACGGTGCCCGGCATGCCGACGTGGTGATATGGGTGCGACCCGTAGTTCAGGGGCGGCAGCGCCAGGCTGACCGGCGCTCCACGCTTCGCCGTGTAGCGCCGCAGACCCTCGAGGATCTGACTCACGTAGAGCGTATCGGACGCGCTCGGCAGGTGCCGGCCGTGCAGCTCGGTGCAGCCGATCGGGATGAACACGATGTCGTTCTTCTTGCGCTCGGCCTCGACCTGGTGTCGGACGGTGGTCTGGATGTAGGACCCCGGCGTACCCCACTCGCAGGGCGAGGGAATGCCGTACTCGGCGAGGATGGCGTCGATCTCGTCGTCGGTCGCGTCCCAGACCTCCTTCTTGCACCGGCCGACGGTGTTGTCCTCGAAGAACAGGTCCGGCTGGTCAGTCGCCAGCAGGTTGGGATTCTCGGAAGATGGGCTCATGGGTTGCTCCTTCGATTCTGTTTCGTTCACGTCCCGGTCCGGGACGTTGAAGATGTCAGTTGGTCGATCAGGACCGGTTCGCCGGTGCCGATCGAGCGCCGGCCGGCGAGGCCGACCGCCAGCGTGATCCTGGCGTCGGCGGCCGTCACCGGTGGCGCGGTGGAGTCGGTGATGCAGTCGATGAACGCCTGCATCATGGTCACGAACGCGTCGCCCAACCGCTCGGGCGTGGTCCGGACCGCGTCGTGGTGGGCGCCCGCACGGTCGAGCACCCGCACCGGCGTCTTGCGCAACCGTCCGACCTGGACGGCGCCCTCGTCGCCGATCACCTCGACCCTCAGGTCGTGACCGTACCGGGTGGTCCGGCTCACGGTCAGGGTCCCGAGCGACCCGTCGGCGAAGCGGGCGCTGACGATCGCGTTGTCGACATCACCCACCGAACCCACGGCGTCGTCCACCAGCGCTCCGCCGTCGGCGAAGACACGGGTGATCTCGCTGCCCATGAGCCAGCGCCCGAGGTAGATGTCGTGGTAGCCCGCGTCGACGATCAGCCCGCCGCTGACGGCGGGGTCGGCGAACGACGGCGGCGGCGGGTCGACGTCGCCGCTGAGGGCACGGTAGAGCACCGGTTTTCCGATCCCGCCGGACTCGATGACGCGCTTGGCCTCGCGGTAGCCATCATCGAACTGTCGGACGTGGCCGACCATCAGCGTGACGCCCGCCGCTCGGGCGGCGGCCGCTGCGCGGTCACAGCCTTCGAGGTCGAGCGCGAGCGGCTTTTCGCACAGGATGTGGAGTCCGGCCCGCGTGCACGCCTCGACGTTGTCGACGTGGGCCGAGGTCGAGCTCGAGATCACCGCCGCGTCGAGCCGCTCGGCCTCGAGCAGGTGGTCGAGCCGGGCGTAGACCGACACCGGGCCACAGCGCGGGCGGGCCTCGGCGGCCCGCTCGGCGCTCGACGTTGTGACCGCGACGAGGCGGGCGCCCCGCACCCGGTGAGCGAGGTTCTCGGCGTGCGTCAGACCCATCCGGCCGGCGCCGACCACGGCGATGCGGATCTCGGTCATCGTCTCCCGTCCTCTCCCTGCGACCGGTCAGTTCGGGTGGACCATGATCTTGCCGTCGGTGCGTTCGGTCGACTTGGCGATCGCCTCCACGGTCTGGGCCAGATCGTAGTGGGCGGTGACGATCGGGCTGAGATCGAGACGGCCCGACGCGACCAGGCGGATCACGTTTGGGAAGTTCTCGTGCCCGGAGTGGCCCTGGGCACCGAACGCCTGCGACCGACGAACCTGGAAGGTCTCCAGGTACATCGGCACGCGCTGCGCAGCACGTCCGATCTGGACGATCTTGGCATTGATGGCGAGCGACTTCTCCATCTCGGGCACCGAGCGCTCCGGGACGCCCGCCGCCTCGACGTGGAAGTCGAATCCCGCTCCCTTGCTGAGCTCCATCAAGGCCTCGCTCGGGACGACCTCGCGCGGGTCGTAGACCACGTCGGCGCCGACCGCGGCAGCCAGCTTGCGGCGCTCGGGCGACACCTCGAAGGCGGCGATGATGCCGGCCCCCGCCGCCTTGGCGAGGCCGATGGCGGCGAGACCGATCGGACCGGCGCCGACGATATTGACGTAGTGGCCGGGCTTGAAACCGCCGGCGCGGGTGAACATCGCGTTGTAGGCGACGCACGACGGCTCGGTCAGCGCGCCCATGATGAACGCCTTCTCCTCGCTGCCGAAGCGCTCGGCGATGGCATCGATCTTCCAGCAGAACTTCTCGTCGACCGCGATGAAGTTGGCGAACGCCCCGGGGATCGTGAAGCCGATCTCCTCGAGATTCGTGCAGTGGTTCGGATAGCCGTTGCGGCACGGCGTGCAGCGGCCGCACCAGATCATCTCCTCGACGGTCACGATGTCGCCCACGTCGAGCATCGTCACGTCGGAGCCGACCTCGATCACCTTGCCCGAGAACTCGTGGCCGAGGATGGTCGGGAACTTGGTCAGGCCCGGGTAGAGGATGTAGTTGTCCGGGTCGGTCTCGTAGAAGTGCATGTCCGATCCGCACACGCCGCACGCCTGGACCTGGATCAGAACCTCCTTGGGACCGGGCGTCGGGTCCGGCCAGTCCTTGACGCCGAGCGTCGGGTTGTGCCAGATCGCGTTGCCCGTGATCGCCTTGCCGGTCGTTTTCTCCCACTCCGAAACCGCGTAGCCGGGTTTCGGCTCCCACTTCGCATCCAACACCATGCCTTTCATGTTCTGTCCTCCTGCATGTTTTAGCCGGCGCTCGGCGCCGGGCGTGTTCACGTCGCGGAACTCGCCACCTGTCGATACTCGCGGTGCATCAACTGGACGATGTCCTCGATCCTCCTTTGAATCGGCCCGGGGGCCTCCATTTTCAAGCTGGTGGTCGCCGCCGACCACCGGATCGCCTCC
>JASFPU010000423.1:0-3689 GCA_050115855.1 Holophagae bacterium | reverse complement strand
AGATCGCCAGGCTCGAAATGCCGGCGGTGGCCGTGACCGACCACGGCAACCTGTTCGCAGCGTTCCAGTTCCACAAACAGGCGCTGAAGGCCGGCGTACGCCCGGTCATCGGCTGCGAGGTCTACGTCGCCCCGGGGGATCATCGGGACAGGTCGCCGGTGCCGGGTCGAAAGAAACCGTACGACCATCTGGTTCTACTCGCCGAGAACGACAGGGGGTACCGCAATCTGGTGTGGCTGGTCAGCGAGGGGTACCTCAACGGCTTCTACCACAAGCCGCGGATCTCGAAAGAGGTGCTCGCGGACCACGCCGAAGGACTGATCGGCCTGTCCGCATGCCTGTCGGGCGAGGTCTCGAGACGGCTGCTGGAACGCGACTCCGAGGGCGCCCGCACCGCGGCCGAGTGCTACCGCGAGATCCTCGGCGCCGACGGCTTTTTTCTCGAGATCCAGAACCACGGAACCGCCGACGAGGAGTTCGTGCGCCACGGGATGAGCGAGCTGTCACGTCTGACGGGCATCCCCCTGGTCGCCGCCAATGACTGCCACTTTCATCGCCGGGACGACCTCTTCGCCCACCGAGTCATGCTCGGCATCGGTCTCAACAGGACACTGGACGAGCTCCACCGAAACTCTGCTTACAACGCCGAATTTTACGTCAAGACAAGCGAGGAAATGCACGCGCTATTCGACGAATTTCCGGGTGCGTGCGAACGGACGACCGAGATCGCTTCCCGGTGTCACGTGATGTTCGATACCGACACGTTGCACCTGCCTCAGTACCCGGTACCGGAGGGACTTTCCCTCGAGAGTTTTCTCGAGGAACGTGCGCGTTCGGGTCTCGAACACCGTCTGAATAGCGGCGTCCCGAAGAAGCACGAGAACCGCGAGTATGAGACGCGCCTCGACGACGAGCTCGAGATCATTCGACGAATGGGATTTCCGGGCTATTTTCTGGTCGTCTGGGATTTCATCAAGTACGCCAAGGACCGCGGAATTCCGGTCGGACCGGGTCGTGGATCGGCTGCGGGATCAGTTGTCTCATACGCGTTGGGTATCACCGATATCGACCCGCTCGAGTACGACCTTCTGTTCGAGAGGTTTCTCAATCCCGAGCGCATTTCCATGCCGGATATCGACATCGATTTCTGCCAACGACGGCGTGACGAGGTGATCGAGTACGTGCGGAATCTGTACGGCGAGGCGTCGGTGTCGCAGATCGCCACCTTCAACATCCTCAAGGCCAAGTCCGCGGTTCGGGATGTTGGCCGGGTCATGGGTCTTCCGTTCGGCGATGTCGACCGGATCGCCAAGCTCATCCCCGACGACCTCAACATGACCATCGAGAAAGCGCTCGAGGACTCGCCGGAGCTGCGCGAACTGGTCGACGGGGATGACGACGTCAGGACCTTGATCGAGACCGCCGGCCGGCTCGAGGGCAAGGCGCGGCACTGTGGCGTGCACGCCGCGGGGGTGGTGATCGCGCCGGAGCCGCTGGTCAACCTGGTGCCGCTGATCCGGACCTCGCACGGTGATGTCGCGACCCAGTTCGACAAGGACGATGTCGAGGCGCTCGGCCTGCTCAAGATGGACTTTCTCGGGCTGCGCACGTTGACGGTGATCGCGGACGCGGTCGAGTCGATCCGACGCAACGAAGATCCCGACTTCGAGCTCGACAGCCTGACTCTCGACGACCCCGAGGTCTACGATCTGTTTTCGGCCGGCGACACGGACGGGGTCTTCCAGTTCGAGTCGTCGGGGATGAAGGACGTCCTGCGCAAGGTCCAGCCGCGCACCTTCCTCGACATCGCCGCGCTCAACGCGCTGTACCGGCCGGGCCCGATGCAGTTCATCGACGATTATTCCGAGCGCAAGCACGGCCGCCGCGCGATCACCTACATCTTCCCCGAGCTCGAGGAGATTCTCGGCGAGACCTACGGAATCATCGTGTTCCAGGAACAGGTGATGCGGATCGCGGTCGAGATCGCCGGGTTCTCGATGTCCAAGGCCGACACGCTGCGCAAGGCGATGGGCAAGAAGAAGCAGGAGATCATCGACCGCGAGGGCCAGAACTTCATCGACGGCGCGGTCGCCAAGGGCTACCCGAAGGCCAAGGTGCGCGAGCTGTGGAACCAGATCGTGCCGTTCGCCAAGTACGGCTTCAACAAGAGCCACTCCGTGGCGTACGCCCACGTCGCTTATCTCACCGCCTTCCTCAAGACGCACTACCCGGCCCACTTCATGGCCGCCATGCTGACCTCAGAGGCGTCCAACACAGACAAGCTCCGCCAGTATCTCGGGCGGAGCCGCCAGATGGGCATCCCGATTCTGCCGCCCGACATCAACCGTTCGCTGCACTCGTTCTCGGTCGAGGACGGCGGGATTCGGTTCGGATTGACTGCCATCAAGGGGCTCGGTGAGGCCGCCGTCGCACCGCTGCTCGCCGCGCGCGACGCCGGGGGCGGGTTCGAGTCGCTGTCGCAGTGCCTCGGATCGTTGCCGCCGCGCGCCGTCAACCACAAGGGCCTCGAGTGCATGACCAAGGCCGGCTGCTTCGACACCTTCGGCGTGACCCGCAAGGGCGTGCTCGATCACCTCGACCGGCTGATCGACATGACGTCGCGCGAGCGCGAGCAACGCGAGCTCGGCCAGGGGTTCCTGTTCGCCGATCTGCCGTCGGAAAGCCTCGAGGAAGAGCTTCGGTCAGGGGAGCACGCCGATCGAGCCGACCGACTCACGTGGGAGCGCGAGGTGCTCGGGTTTTTCCTCAGCGGACACCCGCTCGAGGCGTACGCCGAGCAGCTCGAGCGCTACGCCGACAGCACCGTCGACCAGCTGCCAAAACGCTTCGCCGACGGCGCCGAGCACGCGTCGATCGGCGGTCTGGTGTCATCTCTCAAGGTCATCCCGATCAGAAAAGAGGGCCGAAATCAGGGACGTCGGATGGCCGTGTTCCTGCTCGAGGATGCCACGGGATCGGTCCGCGTGGTGGCGTTCCCCGACACCTTCGACGTCTCTGAGCGTGTGCTCGAAGACAACGCCCCGGTGCTTGTGTCCGCGACGTTGAAGGGCGAGGGCGACCACGTCGAGCTGATGGCCGACGAAATTGCCGATCTCGACGAGCTGGACCGGAAGAAGGCAGCCGGGCTGCGGATCGTGCTCGATCTCGACGACCTCGACGAGGATCGATTCGAGGCCATCCGTGAGCACCTGCTCGAGCACCCGGGTGACCTGCCGGTGCGCTTCGAGCTCCGCCGGAGGGGGGTGTTCCGGGCTCGCCTCGTGCCGCCACCGGCGCTGTCCGTGGATCCGGGTCAGGAAACCCGGGACGGGCTGACTCCACTGCTCGGCGGTGGGTGGTGCGAGTTCGAGTTCGACACCGCCCGGCGCAACGGCCAGGCGATGCAGTCCGACCAGCGACCCGCTCCGCGGCCGTCGGCGGACGAGGAGACCGGCATCGTCAACTGAGTCGATCCTGCCGTGTCCGAGTCCGCCTCGATCCCGAACCCGATCCCGAACCCGTTCCCGATGCACCGACCCACCGCCGGCGGCCGCGACGGCCGACGGCTTCCGGATTCCGTCCTCGGCGCCGCCGAACGCCCGCGTTCGCCGTCGTCTGCGGGCGGAACCCGGGCCCTGCTCCGCAGGACGGTGGGTCTGCCTCCAGCGGCGGTGCACTCACTCTCTTTC
>JASFPU010000422.1:0-3716 GCA_050115855.1 Holophagae bacterium | reverse complement strand
AAACCAACCGGTGCGGGCCCGCCTCGACGATCTGGATTTTTCGGCCCGCGTCCTGTTCTGGGACGACTTCGAGAGTGGTGGGACCGGAGCGTGGTCGGCAACAAACCCATAGCTCCGCTGGTGCCAGCCGCGAATTCAGAGCAAACCCTGATCGAAGATCGTGATGATGGCGAAGGGTGGTATCCATCAATGACCTCCCAAACGCCGCGCCGGTTCGGATCGCACCCGGCTCGGCGCGCATCCTGCTATCCTCTGTCACAAGATCAAGCCAACGGGAGGAGCGCCATGCGCAACATCGTTTGCGGTCGACTTTACCGGTTTTTCGACGTCATCACGCGCGTTCTCGCTGTGATTGCCGTTGCCCTGCCGGCAAGCGTCGCCTTCTCCGCCGACGGCGAATTCGATCCGAGCTGGAGCCTCGATGGCCTGGCGTTCGCGGGAGATCCCGGAACGGCCAACCGGGGCTACGGAATCGCTCTCCAGTGCGACGGGAAGGTCGTTGCGGTCGGCGCAATCAACGGTCAAACGTGGAACTCCGACGCTGGTGTGATCCGCTTCAACCACGACGGCAGTCCGGACTCCTCCTTCGCTTCGAACGGCGTGTTTGCCATCTCGTTCGGCTCGTTCGGAGACACCGCGATGAGTGTCGCACTCCAGCCGGACGGGAAGATCGTCGTCGCCGGTACGAGCACGGACGGCGGGAGCGACCGTTTCTTTGTCATGCGGCTCACCCAAAACGGGAGTCTTGATTCGACCTTCTCCGGAGACGGCTACCACCAGTTCGACGTCGGCAGCGCATCGCGGGCGAATGGTGTGGCCATCCAGGATGACGGCCGGATCGTCGTTGTCGGCCGAACCTCGACCGACACCGCGATGGCCATCGCGCGACTCACGACGACCGGGCAGCTGGACACGACCTTCGACGGTGACGGCATGATACTGATCGATTTCACGTTTGGCGACGATGAGGCGTGGGGCGTCGAGATCCAGGATGACGGTCGCATTCTTGTCGTGGGGACCGCGTCGATCCCCGGCGGTTCGGTAGCAGCGGTGGTGCGTTTGCTTGACGACGGATCGTTCGATACGAGCTTCGGTCCCGGAGCGTCCGGGGCAACGGCCATCGATTTCGGCACCTACTCGGAGGGACGTGGGATCGCGCTCCAGGGCGATGGGAAGATCGTGGTTTCGGGAGAGACGGACTACCTCACCTCGGTCGCCGCTGCGCGCCTCACCGACAACGGGATCCTGGATCCCAGCTTTGGCGGTGACGGGATGGTCACCCGGGACTTCGGACTCGGACCGGACGTGGGCTTCGACATCGGGGTTCAACATGACGGTGGGATCGTCGTGTCAGGGTATGTCATGGGTTCGGCGATTCCTCTTGGGGCGGTGATGAGGTTCACGCCCTCCGGAGCCGTCGACACGAGCTTCGGCAACGGCGGCGTGTCGGTCGTGCCGTTGACCGATGCGACGTTTCTGTTCGGGATGACCATGCAGCCGAACGACGGGAAGATCGTCGCCGTCGGATACGTCGAGTACGGCATCGACGATTCGCGGGTGATGGTGATGCGAGCGGCGGGCGACAGCGCTCTGATTTTCGCGTCCGACTTCGAGTGCGGCGACACATCGGCCTGGAACTGACCGGATCGGCGCCACCATTCGGATTGACAAGATTTTCGGATAAACGCATAAACGGTGCCACCCATTAGAAGCTCCCTGTCAAGCAGGTAGGGTTTCTCCAGGGCGGGATGCGATGACCCGCTGAGAAGAAGAACTGGATTGTGATCTCATCTCGTCGTCGTCGAGGCTGTGGGATCTGCTTGAAGGTGCGCAGCAGCTTTCCGCAGATTCCATTGCCTGTCGCGGTTCTGGCGCGATGAGGATTCACCGTTTGGACTACCCGCGAGGCCGGACTTTCAATTGAGTTGGAGTCAGTCGTCGGCTGCCCCAGCCACCCATCAGGATCAAGGCGATGGAGATCTTCCGGGGAAGTTCTCCGGCCCCTGGCGCCATCCGGCGCCCCAGAAAGCCCTCGAGCTCTGCCGGCTGAGTCCAAGTGACCAGCGGTCTGCAGGTAACGGGTTCCTCCGAAGAGGTCCAACACCTCGTGGCTCACAGCCGACTCGCAGGCCGAACAAAAGGTGAAAGGACCGGGGCGGGTCTACTCAGGCAGGTGGTTCTTCCAGGCACCGATTCTGGCTCCCGTCCCGGTCCGTAACATCATGCGAATAGTCGTTTGGGATCGAAGTCGACCTGGCCTTTCATGACGTGGTAAGAAGCTCTCGCGAGCTTGTGAGCCAAAGCTCGAATCGCCACGATCCCGTTGGTCTTGGCGCTCTTCTTCTGGATGTATTTCTTCGCGTCCTCATAGTGGATCGTCGCGAAGTGTGCGGCCTCGGAGAAAGCCCACGACAGGTATGGATTTCCGTTGCGGACGTTGCCGGTTCCCTTCCGCTTGCCGTTACTCCACCAATCGGACTTCACGAGACGACAGTATGAGGCGAAGTTGCCGACTTTTTTGAAGCGGTCGATCTCTCCGACCTCGTACATGATGGTCAGCCCGAGGATCTTGCCGATCCCCCACACTGTTGTCAGATGGCGATACTCCTCGCGGAGCCTTCCCTGTTTGAGCACTGCCTTCTCGATCAGCTCGATCTGTTCATTCATCGCACCGACCGGACCGAGGAGACATGAAACTCCCATTGAGGAAAAGGGGTCTTCGATATGAGGTGTGATGTCGTCGATGGTCCACTTCTTGACGTCGTTCGTCTTGGTCCTCAGTCCGGTGCGGCACTCGAAAGCTCCGCGCATCGCGAGTAGAAACGCCGTCTTCTTCTGGACGAGGAACAGACGACGTCGCAGTAGGTCGCGGACCCCTCGTTCCTCCTTCGGATAGATGAATCCCTCGGGGAGTATCCCAAGCGAAAGCAGGTGAGCAAGCCACCTCGCGTCGTGACGATCGTCGGCGTACTTCAGCCGATCGTACTGCTTGATCGCCCAGGTGTTTGTCAGATGCACACGATATCCGGCATCCATCAGCCCATCGACAAGCCAGTACCAGTTGTAGGTGGACTCCACAGCGACGCCCTCAAGCTCTTCCCGGAACGGTTCCAGAAATCCCAGGATCTCGTGGAGATCGTTGCCGATCCGTTTCTCCTTGATGACCTGTTGGCCCTCCAAGAGAACCGAAACCCAGCAATTCGTTGAATGAAGATCGATCCCACAGTACAGTGCCATTGGCTCCTCCTTCTCTCGCTGCTATCCACAGCGAGAATTGATCCCACAGTCAACGAGCATATTCGCTCGCTGAAGGGGGAGCCTTCTAGAGGATTCTCAGACACGCCTTTACGCCTTGGCACTCCCCCACTGGCATCACACACCAGCGAAGGCCTTCAACAACGGCGTAGTGGCGTGCCTGGCACCTTTTCAGAAACGCGCGTGTCTCCTGCCGCTCTCGCGTGATATTCTCTTCGTAGATTCGACATCCTGATCCAATGCTGGACGGAACCACGCCCGAGAGTGATCGTTGCGGCCTCCAGAGCCATCGCGACCCTGAAGACCGGGATTCGGGCATCACGCGCACGAGCGGGCCAGCACGTCGTGCGGTCGCCGGTTTGTGAGAAAGGTACGCAACATGAGCGGTCGTTGTTCCGGCCTCACCGTATTCGCGCTGGTTTGCTGCACGCTGTGCGCCGCGCCGCACCGACCGTCAGCCC
>JASFPU010000421.1:0-3734 GCA_050115855.1 Holophagae bacterium | reverse complement strand
CCACCTGTTCCTTCGGGTAGAGCTTTTCCTCCTTGCGCGTGCCCGATTGCGGGATATTGATGCACGGGAAAATTCTCTTCTCGAAAAGTCTGCGGTCGAGCACCAACTCCATGTTGCCCGTACCCTTGAACTCCTGGAAGATCACCTCGTCCATGCGCGACCCGGTGTCGATCAGGCAGGTCGCGACCACGGTCAGGCTGCCGCCGTCCTCGACGTTCCGCGCCGAGCCGAAGAACCGGCGAGGCTTCTCCATGGTCCGCGCGTCGATGCCGCCCGACAGGATCCGACCGGACCCCTTCTGAGCGTTGTTGTAGGCGCGGGACATGCGGGTCAGCGAGTCCATGAAGACGACGACGTCCTCGCCGAGCTCGACCAACCGCCGGGCGCGCTCGAACACCATCTCGGAGACCTGGATGTGCGACTCCAGGCTCTGATCCGACGACGACGCGAAGACCTCGCCACGCGCGATGCTGCGCTTCCAGTCGGTGACCTCTTCCGGTCGCTCGTCGACCAGCAGCACGAAGATGACGGTGTTCGGGTGGTTGACCGCGATGGCGTGCGCCATCTGCTGCAGCAGGGTCGTCTTGCCCGCCTTCGGTGGTGACACGATGAGGCAGCGCTGCCCCTTGCCGAGCGGGGCAATGAGCTCGGCAACACGCGGCTCGACCAGGTCGGGCTCGGTCTCGAGGTTGAACTTGTCGAGCGGATCGATGCTGATCAGCTCGGAGAAGGGCACGGCCTTTCGCCGGTACTCCTCGGGCGGCATTCCTTCGATGGTGTCGATCGTCGTCACCCGGGGGCGGTCACCGCGGTGGGCCGTGGCGGTGAGCTCGAGACCGCTGTCGAGGTGGAGCGCGCTGACCTTCTCCTTGGGTACCAGCGGGTCCGAGTTGTTGGCGACGAAGCTCCGTTTGGCGTCGACCAGCACCGGGCTGCCCTTGTCGCGCACCCACAGGAAACCCTGGACTTCGATCGGCGGTCCCTTCGGCCCACCACGACGCCGCGGCCGCCGCCGGCGCCGCCGTGATTTCTTTTTGTTCGTATGTTGCTGTTGGTCCGTGTTCTCAGTCATACCTTGCCTCGAATGCGATCAGCCGCGCTTGCGGCATGCCGCACCTTTCCAGGACGAGGTCCGCGCCGAGTGACCCGCGATCGGCCACGTGGCGAGTTCACGCTCGCGAGCCCAGGCTCGCCTCACGATGAGCGGTGACGGGCGGTGATGCGGGCGCCGGCTCCACCCCGGAGGGTCGTTTGCCGTGCGTGAGAATGCGCCCGGCGTCAAGCTTACGCTGAATCGTCGTCGCGCGCAAGATCCTGGAGAACTCGCCGCCGGCGCGGGCCTGTTTGACATTGTATACGAATTGTATACAATTTCCGCATGGCCATCGACACCGCCGCGACGAGATCCCCCAGAAAGACCGCGGCCGAGGAAGTCTATCAGTCGCTCAAACGGGACATCATCACGCTGCAGCACCGGCCGGGCGCGGCGCTCGGCGAGCAGGCGTTGGCGGATGTCTACGGTACGAGCCGGGTTCCGGTCCGCGAAGCCTGTCGTCGGCTGCAGCAGGAGGGCCTGCTGAGCGCGATCCCGTACAAGGGGTACTTCGTCAGTCCGATCTCGCCGAAAGAGATCTCGGACAGCTTCGAGCTGCGCTCGGCGATCGAGACCCGTGCCGTCGCGCTGGCGGTCACCCGAGCCAGCGAGGACGAGCTCGAACGGCTGTTCGAGCTCGCCGCGAACGAGTACACCTACTCGGACTGGGCCTCCTACACCGAGTTCCTGGACCGCAACCTCGGCTTCCACCTCGAGCTGGCGTCGCTGTCGCGCAACGACCGGTTGTTCGAGGTGCTGCGCAACCTGCTGGTGTCGATGCAGCGGTTCTTCTTCCTCGGTCTCGATCTCGGCGATTTCGGCGCCGAGATGCGCACCGAGCACGAGCTTCTGGTGGACCACATGCGACGGCGTGACACCGTCGCCGCTTCGGCCTGCGCGGAGGAGCAGATCACAGCGTCGTACGAACGCATCCGACGGGCGCTCGCGGCCGCCGATCACATCGAGATTCCGATCAGCGAGGTGTGACATGACCGACTTCGTCTACCTGGACAACGCGGCGACCTCATTTCCCAAACCGCCCGAGGTCATCCGCTTCATGTGCGATTTCTACGCCAGCCGCGGCGTCAACCCCGGTCGAACCGGGTTCGATCTCGCGCTCGAGGCCGAGGACACGGTGCTCGAGACCCGCCAGGCGCTGACCGACTTCTTCGGCGGCACCGTTCGCGACCGGCTGGTGTTTTCGCTCAACGTCACCGATGCGCTCAACCTGCTCATCAGCAGTGCTCTGGAGCCCGGCGACCACGCCGTCACGACCTGTCTCGAGCACAACTCCGTGCTGCGTCCGATGTACCAGCAGCGCGAGCGCGGTGTCGATGTCGACTTCGTCCCGTTCGACAGCGACGGGTTCGTCGACCCGGCGGACATCGAGGCGCGGTTGCGACCCGACACCAAGCTCGTCGTCATGAATCATGGCTCCAACGTCATCGGCACGATCCAGCCGGTCGCCGAGGTCGGCGCCATCTGCCGCGAGCGCGGGGTTCTGTTCGCCGTCGACGCCGCCCAGACCGCCGGGCTGCGACCGATCGACGTCGGTGCCATGAACATCGACGTGGTGTGCTTCACCGGCCACAAGTCGCTCTACGGTCCGACCGGAACCGGCGGCATGTACATGGCCGAGCACGTCGACCTCCTGCCGTGTCGGTCCGGTGGCACCGGGGTCAAGAGCGCCCTCCGGTCACAGCCGCGCGACTACCCCTGGCGCTTCGAGTTCGGCACGCTCAACACCATGGGCATCGCCGGGCTGCTCGCCGGTCAGCGTTGGATCGCCGGCCGCGGCGGCGTCGAGGCGATCTACCGCGAGGAGATGGAACACGCGTGTCGGCTGCGCGACGCCCTCGCGGGCATCGATGGCGTCACCCTCTATTGCGCCGACATGGAGCGCGATCACCTGCCGGTCTTCGTGTTCAACCTCGACGGCCTGCCGGCCGACCAGACCGGGCAGCTGCTCGACGTCGAGCACAACGTGATCACCCGGACCGGGCTGCACTGCGCGCCGCGCGTCCACGAGGGCATCGGCACTGCAGAGTGTGACGGCACGGTGCGGTTCTCGGCCGGCGCCTTCACCACCGCCGACGACGTCGACCGCGCCATCGACGCCGTGGTCGACATCGCGGGATACGCGCGCCAGCGAGGCCGGAAGACCACCGCGGTCCTGGCCTGATCGGACCTCTGCGGCTGGCGCAGAAGACCCCCGGCGTGCTATCAAGGTCGCCGGGGGACCCATGAGACGAATTCTGACGTGTGTTCTCGCGATCGTGATCGCGCCGTGCAGCGTCATCGCGCTCGACGATCAGACGATCAACACGATCGGCGCGGCGGCCGACGACCTCTACCCGAAGCTTGTCGAGTGCCGGCGCTGGTTCCACGCCCATCCCGAGCTGTCCAACCGGGAGGTCGAAACGTCGGCCGAGATCGCCCGCCGGTTGCGCGAGATGGGCTACGAGCCGCGCACCGGAATTGCAGGTCACGGTGTGGTCGCGGTGCTCGAGGGCGGGCGACCCGGACCGGTGGTGGCGTGGCGCGCCGACATCGACGCGCTGCCCATCGACGAGGCGGTGGACGTGCCGTGGAGGTCACAGAACCCCGGCGTCATGCACGCCTGCGGCCACGACGTCCACCT
>JASFPU010000420.1:0-3757 GCA_050115855.1 Holophagae bacterium | reverse complement strand
CCTCCCGGGCGGCCTCGACATACCGTTCGACACCGCTGATCGTTGCTGTGGTCATGGCACCTCCCCCGGCCTGTTTCGATTGAACCAACGATGGGAGCTTACGCGAATGAACGATCATCGTGCAACGACCCGAATGACCTTCGATAGATGCGAAAATGATGGCAAATTTCTGTAGATTATTCGAATATTTGCCATCAACTCACATTTTCTTGTCTCGTCGACCTGCGGCCGCCGCACGTCGACGAGACAAGAACCGCAGTACAATCCGGCTCGTCGTCACGCAGACGACAAAGGAGTCGGCCCCAGTGGACAACCTGATCACGCCGTACGGCGGAACCCTGATCAACCTCCTGGTCGACGGAGACCGTGCAGACGAGCTCCGCGGTCGGTCACGTGACTGGCCGTCGATCGATCTCGAGCAGCGGCAGCTGTGCGACCTCGAGCTGCTGCTGACCGGCGCGCTGTCGCCGGTGACCGGGTTCATGGGCGAGACGGACGCGGCGTCGGTGGTGGCCGACATGCGGCTCGCGGGCGGGACCTTCTGGCCGTGGCCGGTGACGTTGGACGTGCCGCCGTCCATCGCTGACACCCTGGCGGTCGGCAAACCCGTGGCGCTGCGCGACTCCGAAGGCGTCATGGTCGCCTCGCTGACCGTCGACGAGATCTTCGCCCCCGATCGCGACGCGGAGGCCGAGGCGCTGTTCGGATCGGACAGCAGCAGGCTCGATCGGTACCTGCGACGCACGCCCGAGCTCGCGGTCGCCGGCCGGCTCGAGGGGCTGCAGCTGCCGGTCCACCACGATTTTCGTGAGCTCCGGCTGACCCCGTTCGAGCTCCGGCGCAAGTTCTCCCGACTCGGCTGGCGCAAGGTGCTCGCCTACCAGACGCACCAGACCATGCATCGTGCCCATCAGGCGGCGACCCTCCGCGCGGCCCAGGCGGTCGGCGCCAATCTGCTCATCCATCCCGTCGTCGGGCTCAGCAAACCGGGCGACGTCGACCACTACACCAGGGTGCGCTGCTACCAGGAGATCGTGCCGCACTACCCGGCGTTTCTCGCCCGGCTCAACCTGCTGCCGATGGCGGTGCGCGGCGGCGGGCCGCGTGAGGCTCTGCTTCACGCCATCGTCCACCGCAACCACGGCTGCACCCACTTCATGGTCGAGAGCAACGGTATGGGCTCGGTGCTCGAGACGATCGGAGCGCCGGGCTACGACGATGCCGAGGCGCGCGAGCTGGTCGCCGCGCACGCCGACGAGCTCGGCGTCGAGATGGTGCCGTGCGACAGGATGGTCTGGGCCGACACTCGTAAGCGCTTCATCCCGGTCGCTGATGTCGAGCCCTCGGATCGCGTGTTGACGATGACCGGCGACGACATCCGCCGGCGGCTCGCCGACGGCCGCGAAATCCCGGAGTGGTTCAGCTACCCGGGTGTCATCCGTGAGCTCCGGCGGCGCCACCCCGGCCGCCACGCGGTCGGCTTCACCGTCTTCCTGACCGGGCTGTCGGGCTCCGGCAAGTCGACCATCGCCAACGGGCTCCGGGTCAAGCTGCTCGAGCTCGGCGGCCGCGGCGTCACCCTGCTCGACGGCGACCTGGTGCGCAAGAACCTGTCGTCGGAGCTCGGTTTCTCGAAGGACCACCGAGACCTCAACATCCGGCGCATCGGCTTCGTCGCGTCCGAGATCACTCGCGGCGGCGGGGTCGCGATCTGCGCGCCGATCGCGCCGTACGACTCGGTCCGTCACGAGGTTCGGGAGATGGTCGAGCCGTGTGGCGGCTTCATCCTGGTCCACGTCGCGACCCCGCTCGAGGTCTGCGAGCAGCGCGACCGCAAGGGCATGTACGCCAAGGCGCGGGCCGGCATCGTCAAGGAGTTCACCGGCATCTCGGATCCATACGAGGTGCCGGAGGACGCCGATGTCCGGATCGACACGTCGAACATGACCCCCGACGAAGCGGTGCGCGAGGTGCTGCTCCACCTCGAGCGCGAGGGCTATATCTCGGCGGTCGAAGAGTAGGCGTCGGCCTTGCCTACCGAAGCGGGTATCGTTCGATCCCGATCCCGATCCCGATCCCGTGCCCGATGACAGCGACAGCGAACCGGGGCAGCGGCAGTAAACAGGCGCCGCGGCGACGCCAGCAGACAGAGACAGCTATCAGGGTCGGTGTCAGCGATCAGTGATCGCGGTCAGCGACCGCCGATCCCTCTGGATTCGCTTGCTCATGTTTCGGGTCACGGTTCCGCTCGTGGCTGCCGACCTCGTGCCGCAGAGCGTAAATGAACACACGTGGACCGAGATCGACCTCGAGGACCGCGTTGCGCTCGAGGTAGCCGCGGAGCCAGTCGTCGCGCCGGTAGAGAACCTCCGGGTCGACCTCGCCCTTGTAGTGGATCAGATCCTCTGCGGTGAGGCGTTTCCGCGGCACGTAAACGAAGTACGCTGCGCCGGTCGGCCGTTTGGCGAGCTCGGCTCGGATGGCCCTGACGCCCGGTGCCGGCAGGATTCGGTGAACGTTGGCCTGCTGGCGCAGTCGGACCCGGACGAACCCCGGATCGTTGGTCAGGATCACGGCCCCCGGGGTGGCATCCATGAAGTTCTCGACCTCGGCTCGGGCCCGGGCCAGCCAGTCGTTTCGGGGAATCCGGACGCGATCGGTGAAAGTGAGTGCGGCGAGCAGGACGACAGCCGCGGCGACGCCGCGAATCAGCCACCGTACGGGCGATCCGGCAACGGTCACCGTGTCGACCCACCGGACGGCGAGCCGCAGCCCGGCCGCCACGAGCAGACCGAACCACGGCAGCAGAAAGCAGAAAAACCGCGGGTGGAGGGTGAACACCGGCGCCACGAACGACAGTGCGTACAGCGCGGCAGGGGAGAGAAACAGCAGGCCCGCGAAGCGGCGCAGCTGCCGACGTCGACCGAGGCCGAGACTCCCGACGCCCGCGACCAGCACGAGCAGAACGGTGGGAATGTCGATACCGGTCCGGTAGCCATGGCCGCCGAGGAAGTTGACCAGCGCCATTGGAAACGCGGCTTGGAACCGGAACTGTCCTTCAAAGCCTCCGAGCGCCGAGAGCGACGGCCACGAGATCGCCGCGGAAACGGCGAGGGCGGCACTCGGAGCGAGGGCAGCCCGACCGGGATCGGGAGATCGACCGGAGGAGGGCCGCACCGCGGCGAGAGCGACCAACAGGAGCTGGGCGATCAGCACGTTCACCGCGAACAGGTGGAAGCCGCACGCGATGACGCCGGTCAGCGCACAGGCGACGCAGCGCGACCACGACCAGTCGTCCAGGAGGCCGAGCAGCAGCACGCTCGACACCAACGTGAACAGGACCATCCCGGCGTACCCTCGGCACGAGACCGAGTACAGAACCATCGCCGGATGGAAGGCCAGCAGCAGCGCGGCGGCGAAGCCGGACGGGCGGTCGAGCCGGCGCGACGCGACGAGGTACAGCAGCACGATCGCGGCCGCGGTCATGACCAGGTTCGGCAGCCGCATCAGGGCCGGTCGCTCGCCGAAGCCGAGAGAGACGATCTTCATGATGATCGAGTTGAGGACGTGGTTGTTGCTGTCGAACGGTCCGAACAGGATGTTGTAAAAGCTCCGTCCGAGGACCATGTTGCTGAACGTGATCAGCTCGTCGCCGAGCAGCGGGCGGTCGAGAGCGCGCAGCCGGACGGCCGCTGATCCGCCGAGCAGCAGTGCGACGGCGACGAGATCCAGTCGAGATCGATGCGCCGGCACGACG
>JASFPU010000419.1:0-3769 GCA_050115855.1 Holophagae bacterium | reverse complement strand
GACGCTGCCGGCGACGCCGACGACCTCGAACGGCCTTCGCCACAGCGCCGTCTCGTCGCAACGGCTGACCGTACCGCCGGCGATCATCAGCGCGAACAGCCCGACGTAGACCAGGATCCACAGCCCGGGCACCCGCCACTCCAATCCGAGACCGGCGGCAACGCAGAGGAACAGCGCGCACGCCCACTGGAGGTTGGCGGCGCGGAGCCCACGACGTCCGGTTCGGAGCACCGAGATCACGTGGGGCACCACCGCCAAGGCCAACGGCCACAGCCAGACCACCTCGAGACGGTCGGCCTTGGCGGCACCGGCCCACCAGGCGAGCGACGCGAGGAAGATCACGGCCACCGACGAGGCGTTGAGCAGCCACGGCAGCGGTGCGAGCAGCAGCGACCAGCGCCACAGGAACGACTCGAGATCGCCGCCGGTGTGGTAGGTCTGGTCGACGAGTGCGATGGCCGCCGCGAGCGCCAGTGCAAGCGCCGTCGCCGACCCCTCACGCCAGGCGGTCGAGGAGCCGCGCCGGACGAGCACCCAACCGGCGACGATCTGCGACACCACCAACGGCAGCAGTGCGATCGCCGCCCGCACCGGTCGGCTCAGGTGCTCCCAGTTGTGCGCCAGCAACAGGATCACCCCGGATCCGATCAGCAACCCCCCGAACAGCGCGCAGATCGCGATCGCCAACCGCGCGCCCGACGTCGCCGTCGGCATCGGGTACCGGGCGCGCAGCCGATCCGCTGCCTCGTCGTCGAGCACGCCGTCCGCGGTCAGCCCGGGTAGCTGATCGTGCAGCCAACGGATGGATCGGCGGTTCATGATCGTTGTATGAGTGTAGCAGCGGGGCGCGGCCCCGCATCACGATCCGGGAGGCACGATGGCTGAGTCGCTCGATCTGGACGGACTGCAACGGCTGCTGTGGGGCTACGCCGGTCAACGGGTGATCACGGTCGCCGGCAGGACGGGCATCCTGCACGCACTCGCTGCCGGCGGCGCCACGCCGGACGAGATCGCCAACGAGCTCGAGCTCGACCCGTTGGCGACGGGCAAGGTGATCCGGGCGCTGCACGCCCAGGGGCTGGTCGACGCCGACGGCGAGCGCTACCGGGTCATCGACGCACTCCGGCCGTTCTTTCGCCGCGACGACAACGATCTCGGCCCGTTCCTCGAGCACAGCCACTCGATGTACGAGCGCTGGGGCTCCAACCTCGAGCCGTGGCTCCGTGGCGACGGCTGGAGCACACCGGCTCGCACTCCCGAACGGACGGAGCGCTTCGGCGCCGCCATGCGCGCCATGGGATCGAAGATCGCACGTCGGGTCGCCGCGGCTCTCGACCTGAACGGCGTGTCAACCGTGCTCGACGTCGGCGGCGGCTGGGGCCAGTATGCGCGCGCGATCTGCCGCCTCCGACCCGACGTCCAGGCGACCGTCCTCGACATCCCGCAGGTCGCCGAGGCGGCGCCCCCGAGTGTCGAGGGAACGGCGCTCGAAGGGCGGATCACCTGGATCGGCGGCAGCTACCTGGAAACCGAATTCGGTGCCGGGTACGACCTCGTGATGCTCGCCAACATCCTGCACCAGGAGCTCGCTCCCGATGCCGCCGAGGTCGTCCGCCGTGCCGCCGACGCGTGTGCTGCCGGTGGCCGGGTCGCGGTGGTCGATTTCGCGATCGACGACGCCAAACGCGAGCACTGGCTCGGCGTGCTCTTCGCCATCAACATGCGTTCGTTCGGTGACACCTGGTCCGAGCCCGAGATCCGCGGTTGGATGACCGATGCAGGCCTGGTCGACGTCGAGCGCGCCGACATCGGACCGGATCGGTGGCTCATCACGGGCTCACGCCCGCAAAGAAGTTGACAGTCAACAGTCGACAGTCAACAGTCGACAGTTTCATCGCAGTGAAACCGACGACCCGGGGGGGGATTTGGGATGCAACGATTCACCGACCTGAAGGTCTGGCAACGGAGCCATGAGCTCGTTCTCAAGGTCTACCGGCTCAGTCATCAGTTTCCCGATGACGAACGATACGGTGTGACATCGCAACTGAGGCGAGCTGCTGTTTCGGTTGCCTGCAATATTTCCGAAGGTTCGAAGCGCCAATATCCGAAGGACTATGCACGCTTCCTCAATATCGCCGAAGCGTCCCTTTCCGAAACCGAGTATCTGCTCATCCTCAGTCAGGATCTCGGATATGTCCGGTCGGAATCCGGAGAGTCCCTTCGTCGAGAGATTGAAGAGATCTCCCGCATGCTCAACGCACTTCGAGTTCGGGTGGAATCAGACCAGCCTCCCTGAACGAAGAGAGTTGATCGGACGAAGCGTTGCGATGGCTGTCAACTGTCGACTGTCGACTGTCGACTTTGGGCCAGTCCGGCATTGATCGGCGCTCCGCCGTGCGTCACCGCCGACTTCGCACGGTACGCCCACTCGACGAGCTTGGCGCGGCCGTACTCGGGCAGGTCCATCTGGAACGGGTGGGTCGCGAGCGCCTTGGCGTACTTGGCGAGCCGCAGCCGGCGCAGCTTCTGGTAGACCCGGTGAAGCTCCTCGCGGCCGACCGTCTCCGATACCAGGATCACCCGCCGCCAGTCGAGCTCGAACGAGATGTTGAGCAGGTCCCAGTCCATGTCGTCGCTGACCAGCCCCTTGGCCTTGGCGGCGTGCCACACGGGGGTGCCGGGCAACGGGGTCAGCACGTAGAGGTTGACCAGTGACAGCGGGTTCCTCTTGATGAAGTGGTAGGTCTCCATCATCTGCTCGACGGTCTCCTGCGGCTCGCCGATGATGAACGAAGCGTGGGGATGGATCCCGTGCCGGTGCAGCGTGTGCACCGCGTTCTCGTTGATGTCGACCTTGAAGGCCTTGCCCTTGAGCCGGGTCAGCACCTCCTGGTTGCCCGACTCCAGCCCCATGGACACCGAGACGAAGTTCATCTCCTTGAGCATCCGGGCGGTGTCGTCGCTGATCCGAGTCGCCGAGGACGCACACGAGAAGCGGAAGCCCTGCTGCGGCAGGCCCTCGCGCAGCACCAGCTCGTGCAGCCCGGCGAGCCGCTTGGTGTTGGCGATGAACAGGTCGTCATGAAAGGTGATGTACTTCACCCCGTACGTGTCGCGGAGATGCTTGATCTCCTCGATCATGTACTCGGGCGAAAAGTACCGGATGTTCGGCCAGAACCGGGTCGAGGCGCAAAAGGTACAGTTGTACGGACAGCCGCGCGAGGTCAGCATGTTGGAGTGCGGCCGGACCCGCATCATGGACCGGTCGGCCATGGGCAGCTCGTCGAGGCTCTTGGCCTTCTTACCCACCACCTCACGTGGCGGGGTGAGGGCCTGCTCCTCTCCGTCCCAGTAGACCAGGCCCTCGATGTCGGCCAGCTTCGTCGGCGGTAGCGAGCCGTGCTCGCGGAAGAGCTCGACCAGCTCGCACAGGGCGTACTCGCCTTCACCGAGGACACCGACGTTCATCGCCGGCGTGAGGTTCCGCGGCAGCTCGGTGATGTGGTAGCCGCCGATGATCACCGGGATGCCGGCCTCGCGGCCGAGCTCGGCGTAGCGCTTCGCCAGGTTGTAGTTCTGCGACACTGAAGAGATCCCGAGCAGGTGCGGCCGGAAGCTCTTGATCGTCTCCGCGACCTCGTCCTCGATGAGCCGCACCTCGACCGCGTCGCCGAGCTCCCGGTTGAGCATCGCGACGAGGTAGCCAAGGCCGAGCGCCGGGTAGCGGTTCTGCGCCTCGACGAAGGGGTTGACGGCGTTGACGAGCAGG
>JASFPU010000418.1:0-3773 GCA_050115855.1 Holophagae bacterium | reverse complement strand
CGTGAGCGAGGTCGTCGTGCCGTACGTGCTCGACGTCGATCTTCGCGACGTTCCGGCCGCTCCGGTTTGGCAGCCGGGCGATCCGATCGAGGTCGTTCCCGAAGGTCTCGCCGCCGATTTCAGTGGCGAGGTCGACCCCAACTGGGTCGACCCGGTGCGTCAAAGCTCAGCCGGTGCGCCGGAGTATGTCGGGACGCTCGAGCGTGCTTTCCTGGCGCACCCTTTTGGTGGTCTTGCGCCGCCGGACGTGGTCGGTGACGTCGGGCCGAACCACTACATCAGCATGGTGAACGCCTCGCGCTTCGCGATCTGGGACAAGCTCGGCAACCCCCTCGTGCCGGCGACGACGCTCAGCGCCCTGTGGACCGCAAGCGGCGGGGGCAGCTCGAACTGCACGAGCGGCTACGGCGATCCGATCGTCCAGTACGACGAGCTGGCGGACCGCTGGCTCATGAGCGAGTTCGCCCAGTCCGGCAACCACCTCTGCGTCTACGTCTCCCGGGGCGCAGATCCGGTGACCAGCGGTTGGTTTGTCTATGATTTTTCCACGCCGTCCTTCCCGGATTACCCGAAGTACAGTGTCTGGTCGGACGCCTACTATGTGTCGACCTTCGAATCGCCGCTTCTCGGCATCTACGCGCTCGACCGAGTGAGCATGCTGGCCGGAGCGCCGGCGACGTACCAGCGATTCACCATCCCACAGCTTACCGGTACGAGTCCTCGGGTGACCCGGATCCTGCCGGCGGACCATGACGGTGTTCAAGCACCGCCTGCAGGGCTGCCGAACCTCTTCGTGCGCACGGTCGACGACACGCAGGACAACAGCAATCCGACCGACCGCATCGAGGTCTGGGAGTATCATGTCGACTTCGCCACCCCGGGGAACTCGACCTTCGCCAACACCCAGAACCTGACACCGGCGGCGTTCACCCTCCTGCCGTGCACCGGCAGCCCTGCCCGCAACTGTGTGCCGCAGCCCGGGACAGCGGCGATGCTCGATGCGCTCTTCAACCGGGCGATGCGTCGGCTGGCGTGGCGTGTCGTGGACGGAACCGCGCGGATGGTCGTGACACAGGTCGTGGACGCCGGTGGCGGCATCGCCGGAAAGCGTTGGTGGGAGCTTCGGAGCGACACCTCGAGCAGCCCGGTGTGGTCGATCTTCCAGGAGGGAACCTACTCACCCGACTCGGTCGGACGTTTCATGGGCTCGGTGGCCATGAACGCCTCCGGGGATATCGCGCTGGGATACACGGCCAGCGATGCGACCAGCGTCCTGCCGGCGATCAGGGTCACGGCCCGCCTCGACGGCGACCCCGCCGGGGTGATGACGATGGACGAGCTGACCATCAAGGACGGCGAAGGCGTCCAGACTTGGACCCAACGCTGGGGCGACTACAGCTCGATGAACGTGGACCCCGCCGACGGCCAGACCTTCTGGTACACCAACGAGATCATCCAGCCCAACGGCCTGTGGGAGACCTGGGTCGGCGCGTTCAGCCTCGATGGCATCTTCTCAGACGGATTCGAGCTCGGCGACACCACCGCGTGGACGCGGACCAAGCCTTGAGACCGGGCCTGAGGGCGACGATCGGAGCGGTGCTGGCGGGATCGACGTTGTGTGCCGTAGGCGCGTTGTCCGCTCCGGCGTCGGCCGATCTCTCGGACTGGCGCATCGAGCGGAGTCAATCCAGACACAGGGTGGCAACCTCGGCCGAGATCCGCATCGAGAACGTCTGGGGCTCTGTTCAGCTGCGAGCCGGCGACGGCGATGAGGTGGTGGTCACAGCCGCCGGCCAGCGCCACCGCGACGATCCACGCGCCCCAGAGGTTCGGGTCGAGGAGTCGCCTTCGGGGCTCACGATCCGAACACTGCTCGGCGATCTTGCCGACGGTGAAGAACCAACCGAATGGCGCGGCCGGAGGATCGACATCGGGGTGTTCGTGCCCGAGACCGCGAACGTGTGGATTCGAACCGGCGACGGCGACATCGAGGCGCGCGACCTGATCGGTCGAGCCGACCTGGAGACTGAAAGCGGCGACATCACGTTCAGGGGGTTCGGCGAGCTCGAGGCGCGCACGGGCTCGGGCTCGGTCTTCGCCCAGTTCCGCCGTTCGGAGTGGTCCAGGCCGGTGGTCATCGAAACCCGCACGGGGGACATCCGCGCAGAGCTCCTCGAGGGCGCCTCGGTGACCGCCGAGGTGGAGACCCGAGGTCCGATCACGACCGACTTCTCCATCGCCATCGAGCGACGTCCGGGAAGCAGCCTCAAGCGAGGCGTCGCGACCATCGGAGCCGGCGCCCGTGCGCTGCGTCTGACGAGCTACAGCGGCGCCGTGCGGTTGGTGGCGGTCATCGTGCCCGAGGAGAAGGTCGAACCGCCCACGTAGCGCCGGCCTCGGATCACGGCACCGGATGGAGGAGCCGCCAGGTCATGGCGCGGACGTCGTCGAAGAGCCGCATGGACTTTGCGGCCCGGGTCGCGTTGACGGCGCCGGCGCCGACGAGGAGGCGGAGGTGGCTGTCGACCTCCTTGGCGGAGCCGTAGGCGATGCGGTAGTGGCGATGCCGGCCTCTGCCCCGGCCTCTGCCCCTGCCCCTGACCCGCGCACCGGCGCGTCGTCACCGGGATGCGACTCGGTTCGTGCTAGGATTTCGCGCGGATGAAGATCTCGATCGCTGTATCTGTCGCCTGAGGGGCGGTTCGTCGGGGGCTTCACGGCCATCCGGCGTCGCCCCGGTTGTCCTCAGCTCCCTGTTCCACGCACGGACGAGGGCATGCTTCGGCGTGCCGTTTCAAGGAGACAGACAGTGAAGCTCGAAGATTTCGGCTGGAGCGACCGATTCATCTCGCTCTACGATTCGATTCGATCGCAAACATCGGTCACGGATAGGAAGTTCCTTTCCTCCACCTCGAAGGTACCACGCCCGTTTTCCTCTCGGACCTCCGCCCCGCGACTGAGAAACCTCCCCGATTGGTATGCCCTGGGGACCGATTCCGCCGAACGCAACGCTCGTGCCGTCCGAGCGCCGTCCCGCCAGGTCGCTCGACATCAGATTCACGGGTTTTGCGCGCGCCTCTCCCACGCGCGCATCGAGTGGACTCCGACCCGTCCCGAGATCTCCAGCCCCTTGTCAGTTCGGCGGCGCCCGCGCCCCCTGCGACTCCTTGCGCTCGAGGTGCCTCAGAATCGCGTCGATCACATCGTGCTCGGTGATGAACGCGATCACCTTCATCTCTGAACCGCAGGATGGACACACCAGAGGATCGACCTCGTAGATCCGCTTGATCAGCTGCGCCCAGCTCCGCCGCATGGCCCGGGCATCGCGGACCTCGGCGCGAGACGCGCGGGAGTCCGGGGCGTCAACCACACCCCCGACATCCCCGTTCTCGGCTCCCGCCTTCCGCCGCTTGCCACGCGACACATTGGAGTACCACAGCAATTCGTCGAACGAATTGCGGCGGCGCGTCGGACGCGCCGGTGAGTCATCGCAGTAGACGAGCGAGGACTCAGGCAGGTCGAACGCCTCAACCTCCCTCTCGTTCAGCCCCGAGCTCTCGTGGCCCCGCTTGCGCCGGTAGCGCACCTTCCCCTCCCCGTCCCACACCATCCGCTCGAGGCTGATCGGCGGCCGCATGATGTCGCGCGCCAGGCGCTCCACCGCCAACTGCTCTTCGGGCTCGACCCGCACTCTGTTGTGTACCGAAAAGCCGGTGTGCCGCCAGGACAGCAGCAGCTCGGTCCGCTCCTGTGACAACAGCCCGACGCCCTGC
>JASFPU010000417.1:0-3774 GCA_050115855.1 Holophagae bacterium | reverse complement strand
CGCTTGCGACGATGCGACGCGCGATGGGATCTGCGTTCATCTGCGTGATCTGCGGTTCTTCCGTGCGATGGCTTGGCGCTCTTGGCGCCTTCGCGGTGAATGCTCGAACGCCCATCAGTCGTACATCCCATCGGCGAACCAGTCGCCGGTGGTCCGGTCGCGGTAGATGCGGATCAGGCGGCCGCCGGACAGCTCGACGTCCCAGTAGTCGCGCTCGACCGGGCGCTCGTTCCACCAGCCGTCCTCGAGCGACCAGGGGCCCGCTGCCACCCGGATGAGACCCTGGATCCTGGGAGTTGCTCCCGGCTCGGAGGACACTGAGACCAAGCGGCAATTCTCAATTCTCAATTGTGAATTCTTAATTGCATCGCGCTCGGCGGAGGAGTTTTTGGTTTTTAGTTTTGAGTTTTGAGTTTCGGTCCCATCGCTTGACATCGCAGGGGCGGTGGGTTGCGTTTGCGATGGCAATTGAGAATTAAGAATTGAGAATTGAGAATTCGCGCTGTCGTTGACTTCCTCAGTAATGACCTCGAGCGGCACGGGCGGCCTGAGCACCCGGACCGCCAAGAGGCCCCGGCCGTTCTTGGGCTCGCGCTTGAGCTTGGGCGCGGGCGGCGGGTCGAACGGGACGACGTCGTAGCGCTCGGGCAGGTGGCCGTCGACGGTCGTCGGGGCGCCGACCCGGTCGGGGCCGATCCGGCCGGCGATCCGGGCGATGGTCGCGGCGAGCTTATCGGGGTGGATCTCGGCCGCGCCGAACAGGGTGAGCTGGCCGCGGCGCGGCCTGTTGGGGTGGACGAAGCACGCGAAGGCGGCGACCGCGGCGCCCGGCGGCCGGGCGTCGAGCTCGATCCGGATGAGCGCGACCAGGGCGTCGACGTCGCGGGTCGGGGCGGGCAGCCGGATGGTCCGCCGGTCCGAGCCCTCGGGCTCGAGGCCGAGCTCGAGTGAGAGCAGGGCGCAGGCCAGGTCATGCGCTTCGAGCCGGCGCCGGATCCGGTCGAGCAGCTGGCGGACGGCGGCGAGCAGCGGGTCGAGGGTGACCACCGGCCACTCGAGCTCCATGCCCTCGCTCAGGGTCGCAGCCGGCTGGTGGGCGACCAGCGGCTGGGGATCGATGCCGCGCGCCGACTGGTGGGCGGCGGCGCCGGCCGGGCCGAGCCGGCTCGCGACGCGGTCGGCCGGCAGCCGGGCGAGGTCGCCCAGGGTGGCGACGCCCCAGCGGCTCAGGGTCTCGGCGAGCCGGCGCTCGAGCCGCAGGTGTCTGAGCGGCAGCGCGGCGAGGAAGGCGATCTCAGAGCCCGGCGGCACCACGGTGGGGGAGCCGGGCTGGCGGGCGGCGAGCCGGGCCGCGAGCTTGTTGGCGGCGATGCCGACCCGGATCGGCAGGTCGAGCGAGGTCGCGGTGACCTCGGCGGCCTGGCCGAGGTCGCGCTCGCCGTCGTAGAGCTTGGTCATGCCGTCGACGTCGGCGTAGACCAGGTCGAGCTCGGCGTCCTCGACGCGGGGCGACAGGCTCCAGCCGGTCTCGAGGAGAGCCTCGTGGGCGGAGGTCTCGCAGCCCGGGTCGCGGCCGCGGGCGATGAGGGCGGGCAGGATGCCGCGCGCCTGGGCCAGGCTCGTGCCGGGTCGGAGGCCGGCCTTGCGCGCCGGGCGCGAGGCGGCGACGACGCGGGCGGCAGAGCCGTTGCCCTCGCAGATGGCGACGATCTCTCCGGCGAGCTCGGGCTCCGAGCGGAGGCGGGCCGCGAGGGGGAAGAGGGGGACGTAGAGGCAGGCGATGCGGGTCATGGAAAAACGGGAGCTAAATCGATCCCGATCCCGTTCCCGATCCCGAATGTTCCTTAACCATTGCGGTCAGCATCGCGATGATACGAAGCAGGATGTTTCGGTCTCCAGTGAATGAGGAACGAACCGGGATGCTTCATCGGTGAATCGGGAGGAGGCGTGAAGGCGTCGAGTTGGCCGCAATCGAAGGTGCAGGATTCAAAGGCTCCGTCGGGAACGGGATCGGGAACGGGATCGGGATCGACCGGAACGTTGTGCATTAATTGGGCGCTCTTCACACACAGAACGCAATCACTAGAAAGCAGAAGCCGATGGCTAGAAGCCCTAAAGCCTGACCGGCGAGGACGGGAAGGTCTTTCAACGCGATCTCAGAGGTTTTGAACATGACGTTGCCTCCTTGCAGGCGAAGGGGTTGAAGGAATCGAAACCGGGCCGCGGAAGGCGGCGTCGGGGGTGGTGAAAACACTGAGAGCGTACCGGTTGGAGCGGTCGGGCAGACCGACGCATTTGTCGAGCGTGAGCCGCGCGGTGAGGCCGTCGAGCAGCCGCAGCCCGCCGACGACACCGGACCACCGGCCGCGGCCCCAGCCGCTCGTCAGCACCGCCGCGGCGGCGCAGCCGCTCACGCGGTACGGCGAGCCGACGAGCACCACGGCGCCGTGCTCGGCGGCCGAGCGGGCGAGGCGGAGCCAGGCGGCGAGGGGAGGGCGGCCGAGCACCGGCGGCAGCCCGAGGTCGAGGGTGACGAGGCGGAAGCCGGTGCCGACCAGCATCTCGGCCGCGGCCAACGAGTCGTCGAGCCGCTCGGGACGGAGCCACAGCAGCCGGGCGAGGTCGATACCGACCGCCGCGGCGGCCTGCGGGTCGAGCTGCGAGCCCTGGTCGACGAGGGCGGCGGACTCGCCGACGCCGGTGACCTGCTGGAGCGCGCCGAGCAGGGTGGAGAAGCGTCCGCACGAGCCGCGCCCGACGAGCTCGACCATGGCGCCGCGCGGCAGCCCGCCGCCGAGCACCCGGTCGATGGACGGCACCGCGGTGGCGAGCGGCGCCTCGGCGAGCCCGCCCGCCCGCCGCCGACGCAGCTCCGACGCGCGGACGACGAGCGGCTGGACGTCGTCGGGGAGGGTCGCCCGGATCTCGTCGGCGTGGCTGGATGCGGTGGGTTGCGGGCTCGTCATGGCGCCTCCGTCGGGCCCCTCGGAGGGGCATTTTTGAGTATAGGTGTAAATAAAGCATAAATCAAGAGAGTGCCGCTGAACGGCTACTCAGTCGCCTCGGCGAATGTGCTCTAATTTACTGATTTTGAGACACATGCTTGATCATTTCAGCTTGAACGGGTTCTGCAAGGTATGTAAAATGCTCCGATCACATCCGGCGGGTCCGCGCCGCCGTTCCTTGGAGGGAGCCCAGTGGCTAAGATCGTTTCCAAAGAAGAGATCGCACCCGCCTTCAAGCGCTACGTCATCGAGGCCCCCGAGATCGCGCGCAAGCACCAGGCCGGCCAGTTCGTCATCGTGCTCATGCACGAGCACGGCGAGCGCATCCCGCTGACCATCGCCGACAACGACCCCGAGGCCGGCACCATCACGCTGGTCGTCCAGGAGGTCGGCAAGTCGACGATGGAGATGGGCACCATGGAGCCCGGCGACTCGATCGAGGTGGTGGGGCCGCTCGGCAAGCCGACCCACATCGAGAACTTCGGCACCTGCGTCTGCATCGGCGGCGGCGCCGGCATCGCGCCCATGCTGCCGATCGCCCGCGCGCTCAAGGAAGCCGGCAATCACGTCGTGTCGATCCTCGGCGGCCGCAACGAGGGGCTCGTCATCCTCCGGCCCGAGATGGAGGCCGAGTCGCACGAGATGATCTACACCACCGACGACGGCAGCTTCGGCATGAAGGGCGTCGTCACCGACGCGCTCAAGCAGTTCATCGACGAGCGCGGCAAGCCCGACCTGGTGATCGCCATCGGGCCCGCGATCATGATGA
>JASFPU010000416.1:0-3776 GCA_050115855.1 Holophagae bacterium | reverse complement strand
GAATCCGAATCCGAAGCCGAAGCCGAAACCGAAGCCGAGACCGAGGCCGAGGCCGTACGCGAAGCCGGGTCCGTGTCGCGACCGTCGAGGACCGTCTCCACCACTCGTCGAGTGCGCTGGGATACCCTGGACCGCGATGACCGCCCGCACCGCCGATGTGCCCGCGCCGAGCTGCCGCGACTGCATCCACTTCGAGGACGATCCGGCCGAGATCGAACGCCGCCTGCCGGGCATCGTGATTTTGGGCTCGGCCTGGGGGTCGACCCGCGGCGATGCCGGTCTGTGCGGCGCACTCGACCGGTTCCACGACCCGATTCCGGCGGCCGATTGCCCGTTGTTCGAGGCGCGTTCTGATGGCCGCTCAGGCCGCTGAGCGACGGCGGCCGGTTCAGGTATCAATCCTCAGATGAGGTTTGGACGGCGCGTCGGACCCAGATCCGATACCCGGATGGAGACCAGACGGCGGTGAATCCGCGCTCGATCAGGCCTCGTTCGAGGTCGTGCAGCTCGGCGGAGGGTGCAGCCACCACGACGCCGGCGACCGGTTCGCGGTCGACGAGCTCGAGCAGATGCCGGTCGGCGCGTGGGCGGCGTCCTGGATCGCGCGTCGCGAGCTCGGCGTGGAGCCGCAGCCGGATCTCCTTGGAGTCAAGCGCGCTTGTCAGCAGAGGCAGGTACTGACGGCGGACGATGACCGGTGCGGGGTGGTGGGGGAAGGTCGCGATCCACGGCGCCACCTCGGGCGGCGCCACCACCAGTGCACCGGGCGGCACCCGCTCGACCAGGGCGCGCGCCACCTCCCAACCTTCGTCGACCTTCAAGCCGGGGGTTCCCAGCCGCACGCCGTTGCCGGTGCTCATGACGGGCTGGGTCGTCACCGCGACCAACACCGCCGCGGTCACGGCGAACGAGAGCGCGGCGCCACGTCGACCCGCGACGCGCGCCAGCGGTGCCGTGAGTACGAGGCCGGCGAGCAGCGGCACGGGAACCACCCACGCGATTCTCCAGAAGGTGAACCGACCGGTCACCGAGGTCGCGATGGAATCGACCAGCCACGGGTTGACGAGAATCAGACCGGTAAAGCTCGCGAACACCAGATGGAGCCGCCGGACGGTGGGCTCGGGCGACAGCCACCAGCCCCACACCAGCAGGCCGAGCACGGCGAGGCGGAGCCGGCGATCGCCCAGAACGTAGGTTGCGGAGCGTTCGAGCAGCTCGTCGGGCACGACACTCCGGGGCTCGTCGAACTCGTCGTGGAGTTCGGTGTCGTCGGCCGATGCGGACGCCGCGATTCGTGCCGCCTGCTCCGGCACCACATCGGGCGACTGCATGGTGAACCAGAAGCCGACCGCGAGGACGACGGCGTAGAGGGTGGTGGCGGCCGCCAGCACCAGCGTCCGCAGCCCGCTCCGGTCGAGCCGGACCGACCCGACCACGGCGAGCATGGCGACCAGCGGCGCGACCCACATGGCGGTGGCGGTGGTGCCGATCGCGGCGATCTGAGCGGCGGTCAGCCGGAGCCAGCGCCACCGGCCCGGCCGACGGGCGAACTCGATGCCGTAGGCGATCAGCAAAGGGACGACGGCGGTTGCCAGGATGCCCTTGCCCTGGTGGAGACGGACGAACGCCAGGTTGCCGTACCAGGCGTGGGCGTTGCCGACGATGACCAGCACGGCGATCGTCGCGCCGGTCACGGCGAGCCATCGGCGGGGCGCGACGAGGGCCGCGACGCGACCGATCGCGAACACGGCCACCATGGCCGCCAATGGAGCGAAGACCAGGTGGAGCCAGACGATGGCCGGCACGCCGGTGATCCGCGCCAGGCCCCCGGCGAGCAGCTCGATGGAGTGCGCCCGGTAGGTCGGCAGCAGCAGCCGGAGGCCGTCGATGCCGTGCATGTGGTCGTGGGCGAGCAGCGCCGCGGACGGGTGGTCGGCGGCCCCTTGACCGAGGCAGACGTACAGCGAGTCGTCGATGTCCGGCCGATGGGCGACCAGGGTCAGCAGGGCGCACGCGACGGCGAGCAGCCAGATTCCGAGCCGCCGCCGCGGCGTCTTGGGCGGCTCCGCCGTCGGTGTGAGGAGCACCAGCGGCAGCGCAGCCGCCGCGAGGACCGCGGCCGACAACGCCCATACGATCATCCATGGAGCCCCCGCGACGGCGGCGATCCAGACGGCGCCACCCAGGGTCGCGGCGGCGCCGGGCCACCACGCCGTTGGCACCGGGAATGCCGATCTCGGGGCCGGTGGCGGTGGCGGGGAAGCCCTCGATTGGAGCGTCGATCGCCGGGAAGATCCCCACGCGAGCCACGCGAGGCCGGCCGCGACGGCGCTCCCAGCGGTCACGAGCAGGAGCACATCGAGGCTGCCGCCGACGAACACCACGGCGTGGCACAGCACGGTCCAGACCGCGAAGACGAGGCAGCAGGCGTCGGTGAGTCGATCGGGATCGGCACTCGGCCGTCGGTCCGGAGTCGGGTTCTTCGGCTGGCCGGTCACTTCGGGCGGAGGGTAGCACGAGGTCGGCGACGGAGGCTCCACCCGGTGGATCAGCCGTCCCTCGCGAAGACCAGCGCCACGTGGTCGGCGAGCCGGGACCAGGGACGCCGATCACCGAAGCGGGTTTCGAGGCGGCCGAGTCGGGCCAGCAGACGTGGACGATGCCTCACCAGCTGATCGAGGTAGGGAGGGGGGAGAAAGGCGCCGACGCCGATCGTCTCGCGGAGCTCGAAGTGCGGGCCGAACTCCCGGCGGAGGTCTCCGGTCGTCGGGTACCAGACCCGAACCCGGCCGCCGCCGGGCACACCGACCTCACGACCCTGCCGCCACCGCCGAAACGCGGCGCCGGGCCGCAGCTGCGCCAGGTGAGCGATGATCTCCCACAGGCAGAATCGTCCCATCACGACAACGACGAAAGGGGCGCCGGGCGACAGCCAGCGCGCCACGCTCGCCGCCAAGGCACGACGGTCGTGAACGCAGTTGACAGCACCGAAGTTGCTGATCGCGGCGTCGAACGGCGCCTCCGGCGGCATCGGTTCCACCGCGATCCGGTTCAGGTCGATCCGGCAAAGCTCGACGCGGTCGCCGAGACCGTCGGCGTCGAGCTTGCGCCGCGCCTCGGACAGCATCGCCTGCGAGGCGTCGCAACCGACCACCCGCTCGGCGCCGCGCTGCACGAGCCAGCGGGTGTCCTCGCCGGTGCCGCAACCGAGGTCGAGGACCCGACCGGTGGGCGGCAGGACGCGGTCGAGCAGCGCCCAGGCTCGCTCGCGCTGCATCCTGCCCAGCGTCGTCGAGGAAAACTCGGCGTCGTACGACGGCGCGGCGCCGTCGAACGGCTGCGGCCGGTGGTCCCGGCTCACGATGGATCCGATACGGCGGGGTGGCACACGGTGTGCCGAGTGTACCTGCCGTGTCCGGTGCCGGCCACCGACCCCCTGGTATGATCCGACGGTGGGTCCCGCAAACACACCGAATCCTTCGGCGGGCGCCGAAGCACCGTCGGTGGCGATCGTGGTCCCCTACTCCGGTCGCCACGACCTGCTCGAGGCGTGTCTCGACGCTATCGCCGACCTCCGGCCCGCACCGGACGAGGTGATCGTGGTCGCCGACGGTGAGGATCCCGGCCGGCTGGACGACGCTGCGTGCCGCGGCTTTCAATGCTTGTACGTCGCGCCACGTGGCGGTGCCGCCGCCGCTCGGAATATCGGCGCGGCGGCAACCGACACGGAGGTGATCCTGTTCGTCGACGCCGACGTCGTCGTGCCACCGGACACG
>JASFPU010000415.1:0-3793 GCA_050115855.1 Holophagae bacterium | reverse complement strand
CGTCGGCAAAGGTCTTCGTCGAGATCGCCGACAAGGTGGCCGACGCGCTGGCGTGAGCCGACGGCCACGTCGGCCGACAGCACGGCTCGACGGCGAACCGGGTTTCAGCCGCGTTTGCTGTAGGTCACCGAGATCTTGGTGGCGTCCGCGTCGTGGTCGATCATCACCACGACATTGGTCTTCTCGGCCTCCTTGGCGCCGTTGATCATGGCGCCCTCGCGCTCGTCGCTCGAGTAGGTGTTCACGTTGACCGTGAAGCCGGCGTCGGACAGCTGATCGCGGTAGAACTCGATCACCTTCGAGACATCGTCGGGCGTGCTCAGGGTGAAGCTGCCGTTGATGCTCGAGCCGGTGGTCATGGTGCCGAGCCCCTTGGGCTCGGTGCCCGGGTACACCGGCACCCAGTCGGGCCAGTCGTCCTTGACCGCCGCGCCGGTGGCGATCTCCATGCCCTTGCCGTCGCTGCTCTCGATCTTGACCGTGCCGCTGTCGGCCTGGCTGACGTCGACGGTGACCTCCTCGCCATCCTCGGCGGTCCAGCTGAAGCGGCCGTTCTTGATGTCCTCGAAGTTGACCGTGACGACCTCACCGGTCTTCGTGTTGCGCACCGTCATCGTGCCGGCGTCCTCGTCGACCGACACCTCCTCGAGCTCGGGCGTCGCCCTGACGACGAGACGGGCGGCGGCGAGCCCCGGGTTGTTTTCGAAGTCCTTGGCGACATCCTTGACGGTCCGGGCGACGAAGAAGCCGCCGATCATCAGTGCCACGACGACGATCACCAGAATCACACCGCAGCCGATCCCGACCCAGGCCAGCGGGTGGAGCCCCTTGCGCGCCGGAGCCTGGGTGGCGGGAGTCTGGTTTCCGTTGCTCATCTCGACCTCCTTGCCGTGCGTCGACCCGATGTTGCCCTGCGTAACGGTGGCAGCTTAGCACGCCTGAGACAGAGCCTCATCGTGCTACGATTCCAGGAGATGGACGGCGAACCCGAACCCTCGGCGGGACCATCCTGCGGTGAGCGCTGACCTCGTCGCGGTCGTGCTGTGCCTGATCGGATCGGGCTTCTTCTCGGCGTCCGAGACGGCGCTGTCGTCGCTGCCCGTGACCCGTCTGGAGGCGCTGCGGCAGTCGAGCGGGCGGCTCACCCGGGCCGGTCTCGACCGCTGGGCGACCGCACCCCAGGAGCTGCTCATCACCATCCTGGTCGGCAACAACCTGGTCAACGTCCTGGCGTCGGCGCTGGCGACGCGCATCGCCTACCGGCTGACCGGCGAGGGCGGGCTCGCGTTCGTGGTCGGCATCATGACCCTGGTGATCCTGGTGTTCGGCGAGATCACGCCGAAGACGTTGGCGCAGCGTCACTCGGCCTTCGTGTCGGCCCGGGTCGCGCCGGTGCTCTACCTGCTCGACGTCGTGTTGAAGCCGGTCAACTGGGTGCTCGGCCTGCTCACCCGGCTGCTGTCCCACGACCGCGGACCGGCGCTGCCGGTCACCGAGGAGGACCTGCTCTTCATGCTCCGTCTCGCCCACCGCCACGCCGAGCTGCCGCGCGACTCCCGGTTGATGATGGAGTCGGTGCTGCGCTTCCAGCGGGCGGTCGCGCGCGAGGTCATGGTGCCGCGACCCATGGTCGTCACGGTGTCGGTCCGCTGGGGGCTCGACGAGCTCAAGGCCTTCATCGCGTCGACGCCGCACAGCCGCTTTCCCGTCGTCCAGGACAGCCCCGACGACATCGTCGGCGTCCTGCACGCCAAGCACCTGACCAATCTCGAGCCCGATGCGCCCTGGCGCGACGTCATCGTCGAGCCGCTGTTCGTCCCGGAGGGCCGGCTGCTGCCCGACCTGCTGCAGGACTTCCGCCGCACCGGGCAGCACCTCGCCGTGGTGCTCGACGAGTTCGGCGGTCTGTCCGGCGTGGTCACCCTCGAGGACGCGCTCGAGCTGGTCGTCGGCGAGATCGAGGACGAGTTCGACCAGGATCTCGACACCGGAGTCGTGCAGGACGGCGACGCGTGGATCGTGCCGGGTTTCCTGTCGCTGCGCCGTCTCGAGGGCCTGATGACGCGGGCGATCCAGGAGCCGGAGGGCATCGAGTCGGTCGGCGGCCTGATCGGCCATTTGAGCGGCGGCGACGTCGTCCCCGGCACGTCGGTGGTCTGGGACGGCATCGAGCTGACCGTGACCGAGGCCGAGGACGGCCGCGCGACCCGCGTGCGCACCGTCAAGCTGGCCCCGCCGGCCTCCGCGAGGCCCTGAGCCGTCAGGTCTCGGGCACCGCCATCCTGGTCAGGGCCGGCACGGGCTCCAGGAGATCACGGCAACGCAGCACGCGCAGGCGGCGGACGATTCGGCCCCGACGGACGACCTCGATCGGCGGCTGCGCCTCGACCGAGCCGAAGATGGCGGCGAGCCGCGCGTCGATCCGCGGCCGGTCGCTGGCGGTGACGAACAAGACATCGCGGCCCCGCAGCTCGTCCGGTTCGTACCAGTAGAGCGAGGCGAGACCGTGGCGGCCGCGGTCGACGTCGGCCAACCGAGTGTCGAGCCGACCGCCCGACCGGAAGGCGAGCAGGTGGGTCAGGGTGTAGCTCGACGACGCCACCAGCTCGCCCGGCTGCAGACGCTCGCCGATGTCGCGGATGATCTCGTCGTAGCCGATGATGTCGGCCGCTGCCGAGGTGCTGACCCGACCGGGACGGCCGCTGTAGGTCCACTCCAGCTCGAGCAGCCGTTCGGGAAAGGCGACCGCGGCGAGCACCGTGGCCGACAGCAGCAGCCCGAAGGCCACGCCGGCGATCACCAGACCGCGCCGCCAGCGAACCGGCACCAGCACCAGCACCGCCGCCGCCACCACCAGTCCCGGCAGGCCCCAGTGGGGCGACATGCGGGAGCGCAGGGCGAGCAGGCCGAAGAACGCGAAGGGCGTGACGGCGGCGACCACGGCGACCCGCCAGCCGGGCTCGCGCCGGCGGCGGGCCGCCCACCAGGCGAGGGCCAGCGCGACCGCGAGCGGCGGCGACAGCAGCAGCAGGTTGGCGCCGAGGTACTCACCGAGGTACCTCATGGTGAAGCCGGTCGAGCGGTGGCGGCCGGCGAGCTGAAACAGGATGTTGACCCAGTCGTGCTGCACCGCCCAGATCCACACCGGGGCGGTCAGCGCGACGGCCCACAGGGCGGCCAGGTAGGGAGTGGCACGGCGGAGATGGCGGCGGCCGTCGCCCCAGGCCACGGCGGCCAGGATCGTGGCCAGCGCCAGCACCATCGGGAACTTGGCCAGAAAGCCGAGGCCGATGGCGGTGCCGAAGCCCCACCAGGCGCGCAGCTCACCGTCGGCGACCGCCATGGCGGCCCAGGTCGCCAGGGTGAAGGCGGCGATCATGGCGATGTCGGTCGAGGCGTAGGACGAGCCGAGCAGGACGAGGGGCGTACCGTGGAGCAGCAGGTAGGCGAGGCCGGCCTGCCCAGCGGTGCCGCCGAGCCGGCGGACGACGCCGAGCAGACCGACCGCGATCAACAGGCTGGCGACGACCGCCGGCGCCCGGACCGCCAGCTTGGTCTCGCCGAGCAACGCGCGGAACGGCACCATGGCCCAGATCACCAGCGGTGGCTGGTCGAAGTAGCTCCAGTCGAGGTGGCGCGAGCAGTCCCAGTAGTAGGCCTCGTCGCCGGACACCGGCGTCGCCACGGCGATCACCACGTGCAGCACCGTCGTCGCCAGCACCACGCACCAGAAGAACCGCCGTCCGTTCTGTTCCATCGCCGCCATTGAACCACGTTTGTGCGCACTCGCGCC
>JASFPU010000414.1:0-3797 GCA_050115855.1 Holophagae bacterium | reverse complement strand
GACCACACCGGCGGCGGCGAGCTCCTCGCCGAGCGTCCGCGCGACCTGCCGGCCGTAGGTCGTCGCCCGCCGGGAACCGACCACGGCGACCGCCGGGCCCGGTCGAAGCTCGCCCCTGACGAACAGGCCGAGCGGCGGGTCGCTGGTGTGGCCGAGCAGATTCGGGTAGCCGGCGTCGCCAGGCACCAGCCAGCGCCACCCATCGCGCTGCACCTTGCCGAGCACGCGCGGCACCTCGTCGTCGAGCAATCGAGCCACCTCGGCCTTGACGGCAGCCGGGGCGGTGGCGAGCGGGCGCTCGCCCGCTGGACCGTCGTCTACGAACAACCGTCGCGTCGTGCGCCCGCCGCCGGCGAGCAGCAGGGCGAGACGGAGCCGCGGTTGGTGGCGTTCGGCCATGGCACCCCCGGAACGCGGAGCGGGACCCTCCCATGGTACCGCCGTCGCGCCCGGGATCGTCGGGTATACTCCAGGCATGGACTTCAGGGTTCTAGGGAGCTTCGGCGGTGACAGTCCGGACTGCCGCATGACCTCGTTCCTGATCGACGGGACGGTCATGGTCGACGCCGGTGCCATCACCCGCGCGCTGACCATCGACGAGCAGCGCGCGATCCGTCACGTGCTGATCAGCCACACCCACATGGACCACACCGCGACCCTGCCGTTCCTCATCGAGAACATCTTCGGTACCCACCCGGAACCACTGTCGATCTACTGCGCGAAGCGGGCGCTCGGTGCGGTCCGGCGCCACCTGTTCAACAACGACACCTGGCCCGATTTCACCCGGATCCCCGACCATATCGAGCCGTCGGTCCGGTTCCACGAGATCGTCGCCGAGGAGCCGTTCGTCATCGCCGGTCTGCCCGGCGGCGACCTGGAGGTCAGCGCGATCCCGGTCGATCACATCGTGCCGACCACGGGATTCCTGTTGCGACAGGGATCATCGAGCGTGCTGTTCACATCCGACACCGGGCCGACCGATCGGGTCTGGCAGGTCGCCAACGACACCGACGATCTGGCGGCGCTGATCACCGAGTGCTCGTTTCCCAACCGGCTGCAGTCGGTCGCGGACGTGAGCCGACATCTGACCCCGGCGACCCTCGCCGTCGAGCTCGGCAAGCTCGAGCGCGACGTGCCGGTGCTGATCTACCACCTGAAGCCGCCGTACGTCGAAGAGCTCCGGGCCGAGCTCGCCGGCGCCATGCTGCCGCACCCGTTCGAGGAGCTGGTGCAGGACCGCACGTATCGGTTCTGAGCCGGCGCCGGCTCAGCGGCTGATTCGCTCGACCAGGTTGCCAATCCGGCTCTGGGTCTCGTCCGAGAACCAGCAGTCGAGGAACTCCGCATCGGCGTCCGGGTCGGGCTCGGCCATCCGCCGCCAGCTGTCGCCGAGCAGAAACCGCTTGGTCACGGCGAACGCCCGCGCTGGCTTCGCCGCCACGCGGGCGAGTTCGCGCTCGGTGTCGGAGACGACCCTCTCGGGTTCGGCGAGCCGGTGGATGATGCCCAGTGTGTCGGCCCGATCGGCCGTCAGGCCGTCGCCGCGCACCACCATCTCCTCGACGATGTCGGCAGACAGCCGGGTGCCGAGCATGATGAGGCTCGGCGCCGGCACCGGCACGCCGAGGTTGAGCTCGGACATGCCGATCCTGGGGCCGCCGGCGGCCATGATCCGGATGTCGCAGCACAGCGCCAGCAGGCAGCCGCCGGCGACCGCGTGGCCGTTGATCGCGGCTCCGGTCGGGCCGGGGTACGAGAACAGATCGCGGATCAACGTGTTGAAGCGGCCGAGAAAGGCGGCGACGTCGGACCGGTCGGCACCCGCGAGCCGTTTCAGATTCCAACCCGGACAGAACACGGCGTCGTGCGACGAGGTCAGCAGCACCGGCGGCGCGCCGCGGTCGCGCAGCCCGGTCAGGGCGTCGGACAAAGCCGTCATCAGCTCCGGCGTTAGGGCGTTCGGGCCGTCGTTCATCACGAGGTGGTGAATCGCTCCGGCCTCGGTTCGTACGAGCACCTCACCCGTCATGGCGTGCCTCCCCGCCGACCAGCAGTCGGTGGACCCGATCGTCCTCGGTCAGCTCAGGATGGAATGTCGCGGCGATGATCGCGCCCTGGCGAACCAGCGCGGCGTCGCCGTCGTACCAGCCGAGAACCTCGACCCCCGGCCCGGTTCGTGTGATCTTGGGGGCGCGAATGAACACACCTTCGAAGTGGGCCGGCGGACCGAGCTCGGCGGCGAGCTCGACACCGGCGACGCACGAGTGAACCTGGCGGCCGTAGGCATTGCGCGCGACATCGATGTCGAGCAGACGCAGCGTCGGCTGCGCCGGTTCCGTGGCCACCGCGAGCAGAATGACCCCAGCGCAGGTGGCAAGCACCGGCATCCCATCCCGAATCCGGTCGCTCAGCACCGTCGTCAGGTCGTCCGTCTCCAGCAGCCGCAGCATGGTCGTCGACTCGCCGCCCGGCATCACCAGCGCGTCGACCTGGTCGAGCTCGGCCGGCGTGCGGACCGGCGTCGTGTCGACCCCGAGCGTACACAGCCGTTGGGTGTGTGCCGCCCAGTCCCCCTGCAGCGCGAGCACGCCGCAGCGCATTACCACCCTCGGCGCGACAGCATTTCCTCTGACGTAAGCTTGCTCGCTTCGAGACCCGACATCGGCTCACCGAGGCCGCGCGAGATCTCGACCAGGCGCTTCGGATCCTGCCAGTGCGTCACCGCCTGAACGATGGCCCGGGCCCGCTGCGGCGGGTCGGTCGACTTGAAGACACCGGAGCCGACGAACACTGCCTCGGCACCGAGCGTCATGCACAGGGCCGCGTCGGCCGGTGTCGCGACGCCGCCCGCGGCGAAGTTCGGCACCGGCAGGCGGCCGTCCTCGGCGACCCGACGAACCAGCTCGTACGGCGCGCCGAGCAGCTTGGCGTGAGCCATGAGCTCGTGCTCGTCGAGCACCGTCAGGGTTCGGATTCCGTGCCGCACGGCGCGCAGGTGACGCACCGCTTCGACGATATCACCCGAACCGGCCTCGCCCTTGGTCCGGATCATCGCCGCCCCCTCGCCGATCCGCCGCAGCGCCTCGCCCAGGTTGCGGCAGCCGCACACGAAGGGCACGGTGAACGCGTGCTTGGAAATGTGATTTTCCTCGTCGGCCGGTGTCAGAACCTCGCTCTCGTCGATGAAATCGACCTCGAGCGCCTCGAGCATCTGGGCCTCGACCACGTGGCCGATCCGGACCTTGGCCATGACCGGGATCGACACGCTGTTCTGGATCTCGATGATCTTCTCGATGGCCGCCATTCGGGCGACGCCGCCCTGGACACGGATGTCGGCGGGCACTCTCTCGAGAGCCATGACCGCCGCGGCGCCCGCGTCTTCGGCGATCTTCGCCTGTTCAGCCGTGGTGACGTCGAGGATGACGCCGCCCTTGAGCATCTCCGCCAACCCGATCTTGACCCGAAAGCTGTCTGTTGATTTGCTCATCGTTCCCTCCGGCGGCGCCCGCACGCGCCGTCATTGTACACCTTCGACAGCCCGCCGACCGGCGGCGTTATTCCCCCGTGCCGTGCACCAGACGGAGCAGCGCTGTCAGGTTAATGACGACGTGCGCGGTCGCCGCCGCCGGGTAGCCGAAGGCATCGAACAGGACGCCGAGGAGGATCCCTGCGGCCAGGGCGAACAACGGCCAAAACCAGAGCCGGCGGTCAGGCACCACGTGCAGCACGGCGAACACGGCGGCCGCCGGGACGAGCCCGAGGATCGGCTGCAGCAGCGCCCGGATGAGCGCCTCTTC
>JASFPU010000413.1:0-3803 GCA_050115855.1 Holophagae bacterium | reverse complement strand
CGATGCCCGATGCCGACACCGCCGCGCGGCTCGCGATCGCTCACCTGCGGTCGGTAGCCGGGTGACGACGGCAGGGTGGGCGCCGAGCGACGACGAAAGGAGCCGACATGGAATCACCGTCAACCATCGCGCGGGCCACGGTCGTGGCCCTCGTCACGGCCCTCTCGCTGTCAACGGTCCTGACCGCGGCGACCCGAGACGAGGACGGCTACCCCCGCCTCATGCAGGGTCCGATGGTCGGCGCCGTCTCGCCGACCGGCGCGAAGATCTGGGTCCGGACCAGCGGCGAGTACGCGATCTCGATCGAGGTCGCCACCGACTTCGAGATGCGGGACCCGACCGCCACGGGTCCGGTGACGGCGCGCAAGGCCGACGACTACACCCTCGTCATTACCGTCGACGGCCTGAAACCGGCCACCGAGTACTTCTATCGCGTGCTCGTCAACGGCGAGAGCGACAGATACCTCGAAGAGTACCCTCCGTTCCGATTTGAGACCGCGCCGCCTGCCGGTGAGCAGGTCGGGTTTCGGGTCGCTTTCGGTTCGTGCCCCAAATACCAGGACGACCGCGTCCAGCCGATCTGGCCGGTGATCTCCAACCTGGAGCCGGACCTCTTCTTCTGGATCGGCGACAACATCTACGGCGACACCCTCGACCCCGATATCCTGCGTGAGGAGTACCGGCGGCAGCGCGACGTACCCGGACTGCAACCGCTGCTCCACGACACCTCGCACCTGGCGGTGTGGGACGACCACGACTTCGCGCTCAACAACCACGACCGGACCAACCCGATCAAGGTGCAGGCGCTCGAGGTCTTCCGGCAGTACTGGGCGAACCCGTCCTACGGGCTACCCGAGGTGCCGGGGGTCTTTTTCAGCTCGAGCTGGGGTGCGGTGGATTTCTTCTTCCTCGACGACCGGTTCTACCGCGACCCCGACAACGACCCCGACACACCGGACAAGACCATGCTCGGACCGGCCCAGCTCGACTGGCTCCTCGATGGTCTCGAGTCCAGCGCGGCGGTGTTCAAGGTCATCGTCTCGGGCAGCGGATTCAGCCGCGCGAAGGGCCCGGGCGGTGACTCGTGGGCGGCGTTCCTCCACGAGCGAGACCGGATCTTCGATTTCATTCGCGACCGCGACATCAGCGGCGTGGTGCTCGTCTCCGGCGATACACACGTCGGCGAGCTCAACGTCATCCCCTGGTCCGAACGCGGGGGGTACGACCTCTACGACCTGGTGAGCTCGCCGCTCGCCCAACGCAACCCGGACAGCTGGCTCGAGCGACGTCCCGAGCGGCGGATCCGTCCGGTCTACTTTCGCGGCAGCAACGTCGGCGTCCTCGACTTTATCTTCGACGGCGAGCCGCGACTCATGTACCGCCTGTTCGACATCCACGGCCGCAGCGTCTGGGAGCCGTTCGTGGTCCGCGCCGACGAGCTCGTCAACGGTGTCGTCTCGTGGCCGGACAAGGTCGCCGACGTGCCGCGGCAGCGCCAGGACAACTTCGACGCCGGCAAGGGGTACTACGAGCTCGAGGTCGACGACTGAGCCGGGCTCCGGCCCCGCTGGTACCATGACGCCATGGGCGCCGACCCCACCATCGACGATGTCCGCGCCGCCGCCCGGCGGATCGCGCCACACGTCCACCGAACACCGGTTGCGACGTGCGCCACGATCGACGAGCTGACGGGGTGCTCGATCCACTTCAAGTGCGAGCAGCTGCAGAAGGTCGGCGCGTTCAAGGCGCGCGGCGCGACCAACGCCGTCTTCTCGCTCGATGACGAGGCCGCGGCGCGCGGCGTCTGCACCCACTCGTCGGGCAACCACGCCGCCGCGCTGTCGAGGGCGGCACGTCTGCGCGGGATCCCGGCGCACATCGTTATGCCGTCGACGGCGCCGCCGGTCAAGCGGGCCGCGGTCGCCGGCTACGGCGCGCAGATCACCGAGTGCGAACCGACCCTCGAGGCACGAGAGACGACCCTGGCGGAGGTCCAGTCTCGAACCGGCGCCACCTTCGTCCACCCCTACGACGATCCCCGGGTCATCGCCGGGCAGGGAACGGCGGCTCTCGAGCTGCTCGATCAGGTAGGGAACCTCGACGTGATTCTGACACCGGTCGGCGGCGGCGGTCTGGCAAGCGGCACGACGATCGCGGTGACCTCGCTGCGGCCCGACATCGAGGTCTGGGGCGCCGAGCCGACCGGGGCCGACGACGCATTCCGGTCGCTCCGCGACGGCCGACGCTACCCGTCGGTCCACCCGAAGACCATCGCCGACGGTCTGCTGACCGCGCTGTCGGACCGCACCTTCCGGATCCTGTCCGACGGCCTCGCCGGGATCCTGACTGCTGACGAGGATGCGATCATCCGCGCCATGCGGCTGCTCTGGGAGCGGGCCAAGCTGCTCGTCGAGCCATCGGCCGCCGTCCCGCTCGCCGCAGTGCTGGCGCGTCCCGATCGATTCGCCGGCCGGTGGGTCGGCATCATCCTGTCCGGCGGCAACGTCGATCTCGACCGCCTGCCCTGGTAGACACCGAGGCGACCCGGTTCGATCGCCGCGTGGTAGACTCCTTCTCAGGACGATACTCACAGACAGGGCCGCGCGACGCCGAAGTGGATGCGGAGAGGGGCCATGCCGTCATCGGGGCAGCCACTGAGTCACTTCACCATCCTCGAGCCCCTGGGCAAGGGTGGCATGGGGCAGGTGTTCCTCGCCGAGGACACCTCGCTCGACCGCAAGGTGGCCCTCAAGTTCCTGTCCGAGGAGGCGCTGCAGGATCCGGTTGCCCGGCAGCGTTTTCTCCGCGAGGCCAAGTCTGCAGCGGCTCTCGACAACCCTTTCATCTGCCAGATCTACGAGACCGGCGAGGTCGACAACGAGCCCTTCATCGCCATGGAGTACGTCGAGGGTGAGAGCCTCGCCGAGCGGCTCCGTCGCGGTCCGCTCCCGGTCGACGAGGCGCTGAAGATCGGCTGCGAGGTCGCGGAGGCGCTCGAGGCGGCGCACGAGCACGGGATCGCCCACCGCGATCTCAAACCGGCCAACATCATGCTCAGCGCCAAGGGCCACGCCAAGGTGATGGACTTCGGGCTCGCCAAGAGGGTCGCGATAGGTGGCGAGATCGATTCAGAGGGCGAGACCGCCGCGACCGACCACCTGACCGCCACCGGCGCCGCGATCGGCACCCTCGCCTACATGTCTCCCGAACAGCTCAAGGCAGAGCCCCTGCAGCCCTCAACCGACATCTTCTCGTTCGGCGTGGTCCTCTTCGAGATGCTCACCGGCGGCCATCCGTTCCACCGGCCGAGCTCGGCCGAGACCATCAAAGCGATCATGCTCGACCCGCCGGCCGACCTCGAGATCGCCGACGCGGACGTCCCGACCGCCCTGGCACCGGTGCTCGAGAAGGCGCTCGCCAAGGACCCCGCCGACCGCTACCAGTCCGGCGCCGAGATGGTCGGCGACTTCCGCCGTCTGTGCGCCACCGTCGGCGCCGTGCAGAGCCCGCCGTCCCGAACCAGGTGGGCGATGTCGGCGCTCGCGGTTGTCGCCGCCGCCGTGATTTCGCTGGGGCTCTACTTCGCCCTGCGCGACGGTGCCCCGGTCGACGTAACAACCCCCGAACCGGTGTCCGTACTCATCGCCGACTTCGACAACACGACCGGCGACGATGTCTTCGACGGCGTGCTCGAGCAGGCAATGGTCATCGGGCTCGAGGAGGCCTCGTTCATCGACTCCTACAAACGAAGCGAAGCGGTGCGTGCTGCGGAACAGATCCAGGGGCAAGGGGCCGAGCTGGAT
>JASFPU010000412.1:0-3806 GCA_050115855.1 Holophagae bacterium | reverse complement strand
CTACAAGTCGGTCAACGAGAACACCTTCGCCTTCGAAGGCGCGGGCGATGTCCGGGTCGTCTTCAAGTGCGGTTGCGGTGACTGCCCGGGCCTCGTCGTACCCAGGGTCGACCTGCAGATGACGGTGCTCGACTCCCTCGATATGACGGTGGATGAGATCTACTTCGGCACCTGCGTCAAGAAGGCGACCATGCTGATGAACTGCCCGATGAACGTCGACGGTGTGACCAGAGTGATGGAGGAGAAGTTCGGCGTTCCGGTCCGGATGGGCACCCACGACTACTGATGAGGGAACGCGGTTCCGTCGGGTTCGCCTGTCAGATTCCGAAAATCGGGTCGATCGGGCGAGGCCCGAGCGACCCGATTTTCGGAAGACCGAGGACGCCGAAACTTGCGTTTCGCGCCAATTTGCGTAGAATGTCCGTCCCGGTGCGTCCGCGCACCGGAGACACACTCCTTGCCCCAAACCAGGGTTTTGGGGCCGAAGGCCACGAGGAGGACCCATGCCTTTGTACGAGTTGGGGATCATCGTCGATCCCGAGATTCCACCCGAGGACGAGACCACGGCGCTCGAGCGTTTGGAGGCCATCATCACCGACAATGGCGGGACGATGGTCGACAAGGACGCCCGCGGTCGCCGCCAGCTCGCCTACCCGATCAAGAAGAAGAACTTCGGCGTCTACTACTTCTGGACCTTCGAGGTCGAGGGAGACGTGCTCGACAAGCTCAACTTCGAGCTGAGGACGTCCGACGTCATCATGCGGTCGTTGATCCTCAACCTCGACCGCGAGCTCAAGCGCAAGCGCAAGCTCGACGCGAAGCAGGAGGAGCGCCAGGCCAAGAAGGCGGCCAAGAAGGCAGCGGCTGCCGAGGCCGAGGCCGCTTCGGACGAGAGCTGAGGAGGCTGCAATGGGACACCACAAGAAGCGTTTTCGTCGGCGCGCCAAGATCTGCCGGTTCACGGTCGACAAGATCCACTACATCGATTACAAGAACATCGAGCTGCTCCGGGAGTTCACGCCGACCAACGGCAAGATCCTGCCCCGTCGGGTGACCGGGACGCGGCCGATCTACCAGCACAAGCTGGCTCGGGCCATCAAACGGGCGAGGTTCATGGCGCTGCTGCCGTACGTGGGCCAGTAGACCGGCCACCCGATTCCACCGGTCCATACCCCGTTCGGGGAGACATCATGACCAAGAGTGACGACCCCGACACGACGGCGGAGGCGACGCCGCCCGCCCGTCCGCGGCTGCCCCGAGTCAACGCCGGTGGGGCGGGTCTGCTGTCGCTCCTGCTCGTCGGTGCGGTCCTCTTGGTGCCGCTGTTCGGACTGCTCATCGCTCCTCTCGGTTTGGTGCCGATGCTCCATTTCCAGTCGGATGGCTCTCCGGGCTATCGGGCGTGGGGCTGGGTGGTCGGCCTTCTCGTGATCGGCTCGGTGGCGGGTCTGGGGTCGTTTCCGGTTCTGCTGCTGGCGGCGTACTGCCTGATCGTCGTTCTGCCCGCAGTCTCGGTGTCGATCTGGACCAGGAGCGGCCTCAACGAGGCGCGCTGGATTGCCGGGACGGTGGCGGCCGGCACCGTGGTCGTGTTGCTCGGCCTGACACTGCTGACGCAGCCCGATGGCCCGGTCGAGACCGTCGCGTCAATGATGCGATCGGCGGCCGGTGACGCGAAGGAAATGTACGGTGCGATGGGGTTCGGCGAAGGTGAGATCGAGCTCGCGTTCGACGCGTCGGAGCGGGTGATTCCGTGGGTCCTGCCGAGCCTCGCAGTCAGCTATCTGATGGTCATCCTGTTCTGGATCCGGCCGCGCATCCCGATGCTCGGGTACGACGTCGAGGTCCGGCCGTTCGAGGAGTACCGCAATGACGAGTGGCTCGCGGCCGGGTTCGCACTCGCCGGCCTCGGTGCGCTGTTTCTCGACGGACTGTCACGATGGCTGGCGCTCAACCTGCTGATCGCAGTGCTTTTGTTGTATTTTGTCCAGGGTTTGGCTATGATTCGGGCCCATCTCGCGCGCTGGGTCGGGCGAGGCTGGTTCGTGCGCTGGGGGATCGCACTGATGTGCATCTACCCGCCCATGCCGGTGCTGGTGGCGACGCTCGGCGTGGCCGACAGCTTCTTCCCCCTGCGACCACGTGCGAGTGACGACGGAGGACAGACATGAAAGTGATCCTGAACGACTACATCGATCACCTCGGCGAGCGAGGCGACTCGGTCGAGGTGAAACCCGGATTCGCCCGCAATTATCTTCTGCCCAAAGGCTTGGCGTATCCCGACACGCCCGGCAACCGGCGCCGATTCGACCAGGAGCAGAGGAAGTGGGAGGAGATGGACCTGTCCCGGCGCAGCGCCGCCGAGGCGATGGCCAAGGACCTGGACGGTGTCGAGCTGGTGTTCGAGCGGCGCGCCGGCGAGAAGGACGTTCTGTTCGGCTCGGTGAGCGTTGCGGATATCTCCGCCGAGCTCGCCGACAAGGGCTTCGAGATCGATCGCAAGAAGGTCCTGCTCGATCACCCGATCAAGGAGATCGGCAACTTCACCGTCGATATCGGCATCCACCGCGAGATCACTGTGACGCTGCCGGTGTTCGTCGTCCGACCCGGTGAGGAGCCGCAGCGGGTCGATCCCGACGAGGTGCAAGACGCCTCCGCCGCCGAGCACTTCGTGGCGGACGCCCCGACCCCCGAGCCGGTTTTCCCCGAGGTGCCGACCGAGCCCGAGATGCCGACCGAGCCCGAGGTCCCGGTCGAGTAGGACATGAGCGGCGAGGATCCCGCCGCGCCGGGCGCCGATCCGTCACGCGACGGTCATTCCGACGATCAACCGAGCGGCCTTCATCGCCTGATGAAGGCCGCTTTCGATCGCACGCCGTGGGGTCGGCGTTTCAACCGCTACGTCCACGCGATCCGGGAGCTGCACGATCGGATGGACCGGACCGAGCACCGGCTCGATGCCGTCGAGGACGGCCAGCGCCGGGCGCAGTCCGAGCTCGCGGCGGTCCGCGATGAGCGGTTGGCCGCCGTCGATCACCGGCTGAGCGGCGCCGAAGCCGCTGTCCGGACGGTGTCCGACGAGACGGTCCGACTCCGTGACCGAGTCGTGCCCGCCGCTGTCGGTCGCGCCGATGCGCTGTTCGAGCAGCTCGCCGCCGAGCTCGACGAGGTGGCGTCGCTGGTCCAGCGGATGCTCCGCCGGGAACCGTTGCCGGTCCCCGGCGAAGGCCCGTGTGACGAGGCGAAGATGGCAGCCGCGATCGCCGCGATCCAGCCCGCACTGCTCGAGTCGTTCCGCGGCTCGGAGCTGGAGATCCGCCACCGTCTCGATCACTATCTCGACGCCCTACGTGCCGCGCCGCCGGTGCTCGATCTCGGCTGCGGCCGGGGCGAGCTGCTGCTCATGCTGCGCGACGCCGGTGTCGAAGGGTCGGGTGTGGAGGGGGACGCGGCGGTCGCCGAGGCGGCCCGACGCCGCGGTCTGGCTGTCATCGAAGCTGACGTGCTCGACGCGCTGCGTGGTCTACCGGACGGAAGCCAGGGTTCGGTGACCGCCATTCACCTTTTCGAGCACCTGACACCCGACCGCCTGCTCGCCGTGCTCGCCGAGGTGAGGCGCGTGCTCCGGCCGGGTGGTTTGCTGATCGCCGAGTGTCCCAACCCGCACTCGCTGCGGGTCGGCGCCGCGTTGTTCTGGATCGACCCGTCGCATAACCGGCCACTGATGCCCGAGACCCTGGAACTCTACCTCGCCACCAGCGGCTTCGACGTCGAGCGCCGCGAACTGCTCCACCCCTTCCCCGACG
>JASFPU010000411.1:0-3813 GCA_050115855.1 Holophagae bacterium | reverse complement strand
CCCCAGAAGCCCTTGCGGAGAAGGCTGATCGGACAGTCCTGAAACCATCGCAGAACGGCGGTGCGCCGGGACGGATCGAGCCCTTGGAACGACCGTCCGTACCGCACCATCGGCGCCAACCGAACGACCTCGAGAAAGACCCCGAACTGGCGCCGCATGGACTCGCCGCGGTCGTGCAGGGCAGCGTCGACGATCTCCGTCATCCGCGACCGCGCGGCGTCGTCCATCTCCGCCACCTCGGGCGTGATGGTCGCCGCCACGGTCTCGAAGAAAGAAGCCTGCCGGATGTTGAGAGATCGCATAAAGGTATTGTACCGATCCGCACGGCGGGCCGACCTCCGCGTTAGGTCAAACCGAACTTCCACGCCAGTTGGCTCACCGTTCTGCTTCGGTGCAGTGGGCGACGAATCGACGCAGCGTCTCCAGGTATTCGGCGCCGCCCGCGATCCAGGTCTCGTTGTGCGCGGCGCCCGGGATCTCGAAGAACCGTCGGTCCCCCGTTGCGGCGTCGTACAGGCGCCGACCGAGCTCGAACGGCACGACGTCGTCATCCGGCGAGTGTGCGATCAGGATCGGGCACCGGACGCGTCCGATTCTCGAGGCGGAGTCCAGTCGGGTGCGGATCAGCCAGCGCGGAATGAACGGGTAGTGGTGCGCCGCCATGTCCGCCACCGAGGTGAAGCTCGACTGGACGATGAGACCGGCCGGATCGACCTCCGCGGCGAGATCGACCGCAACCGCCCCGCCGAGGCTGACTCCGAGCACCACGATCCGATCCGCCTCGACCCCGGCGTCGTCGGTGAGGTGGTGCCAGGCCGCCCGCGCATCACGGTACAGCCCGCTCTCGCTGGGACGGCCCTCGCTCCGGCCGTAGCCTCGATAGTCGACGATGAAGACCTGCATCGGCATGCGGGCCAGCGCCACCATCTGGTCCGCCCGTTGGGCCAGGTTGCCGGCATTGCCGTGAAACCACAGCAGCACCGTGTCGGCGGTCGGTGCGGCGGCGGCGGCACCGATCGGTCGGCACCACCAGCCGTGCAGGCGCACGCCGTCGGCGGTCACGAAAAAACGGTCCTCGACCGCAACGCCGCCGGCCCTGCCGACGGTGCTGGTGTCCCAGTTCCCGATCGGGTAACGGTCCGGGAAGAAGATCATGGACCCTTCGAAAACCACCATCGTGATCACGATGGTAGCCGACAGGACGGTCGCACCCGCCAGCAACCGGAACCACCGGCGCCGGCGAACGGGGCGGTCGAGGGTCCATTCTGGGCGGTCGATCATCGTCGACAGTGAATCACGATCGTGGCGACCGCGCCACTCTGCCGCGTCCGGTCCGGGAGGCCCGGCGACCGGGCGGAGATCGGTCGGTCTCGGGTACAGTGAGGCCATGACGGACACCATCGGCTCCGACCCTTTCGACGAGCTGCTCGACGGCGATCCCGTGTCGGCTGCCGCCGAACTCACTGGGCTGCTCGCCGCCGGCGACGACGAGGCGCACGATGACGCCGACGCCCGGGCCGTACGGATCCTCGAGAATCGGCCGACCGGCGACGCCATCGCGGCCCACGTCGAGCTCGAGGTGCTGCGCGGGCTCGCCGACCGGATTCTCGCGCGCCAACGGCCCGGTCCGCCGCAGCCGGATGACGACCGCCGGTGGGAGGCCTGGTCGCTGCTCGATGTGCTGCGTCGTTCGCCGCTGCTGGTCAGGATCGCCGCGGCCGGTGCGACCGACCAGTGGATGGATCTGATCGAGCACCTGATCGACGCCTCCCACTTCACCTTCGGCCCGCTGTTCGAGCAGCGGGTGGCGGGCTACGGGTCCCGCACCCTTTTCGAACGGTCCGGCTCCGGAGCGGCTGGCTCGGTGAGCTGGCATCAGGCGGCCGGTCGCGTCGGCCTGATCGCCCGCGGGCTGCTCTCCCTCAGCGACGGCGACGAGGGTCCCGTCGCACTGCTGTCGGACAACCGTCTCGAGCTCGCTCTCACCGACCTCGCCTGCCTGACGACCGGTATTGTCAATGTCATGATCCCGGCCAATGCAACCGACGCCGACGTTGCCTACATCCTCGGTCACTGCGCGGCGTCCACCGTGATCGTGTCCGATGCCGTGCAGCTGAAGAAGATCGTCGCGTGCCGCGACCGGGTTTCAACGCTCCGGCGCGTCGTCGCATTCGATGCGGCAGCGGCCGGCGCTCGCGACGTGCTGGCCTTCGACGAGATGCTCGCCCGCGCGTCCGAGACCACGCCAGAGGCGATCGGCGAGCGGCGCGCGTCGGTCGGCATCGACGATCTCGCCACCGTGATGTACACGTCGGGGACCACCGGACGACCGAAGGGCATCCGGTTTTCGCAGCGCAACATCGTCGTCAAGCGCTTCGCCCGCGCCCTCGCCCTGCCGGAGATCGGCGACGCCGACCGGTTCCTCTGCTACCTGCCTCTGTTCCACACCTTCGGCCGGTTTCTGGAGCTCACCGGAACGGTGTTCTGGGGTGCCACGTACCGTTTCGCGGACAGCCCGTCGATCGACTCGCTGATCCGCGACATGCGCCGGTACCGACCGACCGTGTTCATCAGCATTCCGATGAAGTGGATCCAGCTTCACGAACGGATCGCCAAGGAGATCGACATCGAAGCGGCGCCCGACGCCGAGGTCGCGGCGGCGCTGCGCCGGGTCACCGGCGGCGATCTTCGGTGGGGACTGTCGGCCGCAGGCTATCTGGATCCCGAGATCTTCCGCTTCTTCCAGCGATACGGGGTCGAGCTGATGAGCGGATTCGGCATGACCGAGGCCACCGGCGGCATCACCATGACGCCGCCGGGCGGCTACGTCGACGACTCGCTCGGCGTACCGTTGCCCGGCATCGAGGCCGACCTCGCCGACGACGGCGAGATGGTGATTCGCGGACCGTACGTCATGATCGGCTACCTCGACGACCCGGACGGGCGGCCGTCGTTCGATGACGATGGCTGGTTCCACACCGGGGATCTCATGCGGTGCGAGGCCGACAGTCACTTCTTCATGGTCGATCGCAAGAAGGAGATCTACAAGAACGTCAAGGGTCAGACCATCGCACCGCAGAAGGTCGAGAACCTGTTCCGGGATTTCGACTCGGTCGGCCGGATCTTCCTGGTCGGCGACCACCGGCCGTACAACACGGCGCTGATTTACCCCAACTTCGACTTCGAGGAGGTCGAGCTCGACTCGCTCGGCCCGACCGAGCTCAAGGCCCACTACCGGTCCCTGGTGGTCAGCGCCAACGCGTTTCTCGCTCCGTTCGAGCGCATCGTCGACTTCGCGGTGATCGACCGCGACTTCGACGCCGACCGCGGCGAGCTGACCCCCAAGGGGACCTACCGCCGCACGACCATCGAGCGCAACTTCGCCGACGTCATCAAGCTGCTGTACCGGCGGACCACGCTGTCGGTCGACGGTCTGTCGGTGACGGTGCCGAACTGGCTCTTCCAGGCGATGGGAATCACGTCGCAGGAGCTGGCGGTGGACGGCCACCGCGTGAGCCTCGGCAGCGTCGGAACGCCGATCACCGTACGCGCGACCGGAGACGAGACCGTGCTGATCGGATCGGGTGTCTATCGGAGGACAGGCCCGGAGGCGCTCGATCTCGGCATCGTGCTGTCGACACCCTCGTTGTGGCTCGGCAACCAACAGCTGGTCGATCTCGCCCCGCTGGCGCCGGAGCACCGTGACCGGCGCCGACACCGGCTCGCGGGCATCGAGTGGCTGCGCCGCGATCGGCCGCATGTCGCGACCGCGGCCGACCGGAGCGACCTCGCCGAGGCGTTGGAACGCGGCGA
>JASFPU010000410.1:0-3825 GCA_050115855.1 Holophagae bacterium | reverse complement strand
CAGGGGATCGAGCACTCGGGCGCCGCCTCGTTCGCCCCCAACCCCATCTACTTCGACCCGGAGAACATCGTCAGGCTCGCCATCGAGGGCGGCTGCAACGCGGTCGCCTCGACCCTCGGCGTGCTCGGCTCGATGTCGCGCAGCTACGCACACAAGATTCCGTTCATGGTCAAGATCAACCACAACGAGATCCTGACCTACCCGAACGACTACGATCAGACGCTCTTCGCCTCGGTGGAGCAGGCGTGGAACCTCGGCGCCGCCGGCATCGGTGCGACGATCTACTTCGGTTCCGAGCCGTGCCGACGGCAGATCATGGAAATCTCGGACGCATTCCAGCAGGCGCACGAGCTCGGGATGTTCACCGTGCTCTGGTGCTATCTCCGCAACCCCGCGTTCAAGCACGAAGGGACCGACTACCACGATGCGGCCGATCTCACCGGCCAGGCCAATCACCTCGGCGTCACCATCGAGGCCGACATCGTCAAGCAGAAGCAGCCGACCAAGAACGGCGGCTACACCGCGCTCAAGTTCGGCAAGACCCACCCGCTCGTCTACGAGAAGCTGGTCCCCGACCACCCGATCGAGATGACCCGTTGGCAGGTGGTCAACTGCTACATGGGCCGCGTCGGGCTGATCAACTCGGGCGGTGCGTCGGGTGCCAACGACCTCGCCCAGGCGGTCACCACCGCGGTGATCAACAAGCGTGCCGGTGGCACGGGCCTGATCTCCGGCCGCAAGGCGTTCCAAAAGCCGATGGCCGAGGGCGTCAAGCTGCTCAACGCGATCCAGGACGTGTTCCTCTGCCAGGACGTCACCATCGCGTAGCGGCGCGTTTCCGACTCACGAAAAACCCCCGCCGGCCGGCGGGGGTTTTCAATCGAGGCAACGCCTCGATTACATGATCGCGAAGAACGGCGACCGCTCCCCGGACCGGATCGCGGCGCCCTTGGCGGCGACGGTTGGCAGCGCGCGGTAGCAGAAGTGGATCGCCGTCTGCACCTTGTTGTGATAGAAGGCGGCTTCCTCGTGACCCTTGAGGAACTCCTTGTAGGCCTTTTTGTCGTCGGTACCGACGCCCTGCTCGGCGAGAATCGGGGCGAGCTTGCTCTTGGCGAGCATCGCCTGGTCGAGCAGCAGGTGGGCACCGAGCACCGTGCCGACCATGTCGAGCAGTGGCGGAGCGTTGAGCAGCACCATTTGGATCGCGTCGGGGCGCTTGGTGAGCTCTTTGGAGATCGTCTCGATCTGTTTCAGGGCGGCCGCCAACATCCAGGCCGGCTCCATGAGCTCGGGATCCGACTTCGCTTTCTTGAAGGTGTTCTCGGCGTTGCCCAGCAGCTCACGGATCGTCGATCCGCCATTCATCGGGAGCTTGCGGGCGACGAAGTCGAGCGCCTGGATGCCGTTGGTGCCCTCGTAGATGCACGCGATCACGGAGTCGCGCATGTACTGCTCGGCGGGGTACTCGGCCGTGTACCCGTACCCGCCGAAGACCTGGAGGCACCAGTGGGTGACCTGGACTCCCCATTCCGAGCACCACGCCTTGCAGATCGGCGTCAACAGCTCGACGTAGCTCTTGTACTTTTCCGACTCCTCGCCGTCGGTGAGGAAGTGCATGTCGTGGTAGTACGACGTCTGGAGCAGGATCGCCCGCATCGCCTCGGTGTACGCCTTGGCACTGAGCAGCATCCGCCGCACGTCGGGGTGCTCGACGATCGGCACCTGCGGCGCTTCGGGATTCCTCAGCTCCTTCCAGTGCCGTGACTGGAGCCGCTCGTGGGCGTAGGCGAGGGCCTGTTGGTGGGCGGCGCCGGCGGCCGCGCACCCCTGCAGGCCGACCTCGATCCGCGCCGCGTTCATCATGTGGAACATAAGCTTCATGCCCTCGCCCTCCTCACCAAGGAGGAAGCCGGTGCAGTTGTCGTTCTGACCGAAGACGAGGGTGCAGGTCGGCGAACCGTGGATGCCCATCTTCTCTTCGATGTTGTTGCAGTAGACGTCGTTGGGCTCGCCCAGGCTGCCGTCGGCGTTGACCTTGACTTTGGGGATGATGAACAGCGAGAGCCCCTTCGTGCCGACGGGCGCGTCGGGGGTCCGCGCGAGCACGAGGTGGATGATGTTCTCGGTCAGGTCGTGCTCGCCCGAGGTGATGAAGATCTTCTCGCCGGTGATCTGGTAGCTGCCGTCCTCGTTCTTGACCGCCTTGGTCTTCGACGCGCCGACATCGGAGCCCGCCTGGGCCTCGGTCAGGCACATCGTGCCGGCCCACTCTCCGGCGAGCACCTTTTCGACGAACAGCTGCTTCTGTTCGTCGGTGCCGAAGTTGGCGATCATGTGGCCGACACCGCGGGTCAGCATCAGGGTCAGGGAGAACGCGCAGTTGGACCCCGAAAAGAACTCGTTGACCGCCGTTCCGAGCACTTCCGGCAGGCCCATGCCACCCCACTCAGGATCAGCGAGGAGGCCGATCCAGCCGCCTTCAGTGACCGTCTGATACGCGTCGTGGAACCCCTCGGGAAGCGTCACCTTACCATCGGACCACTGTGCGCCGACCCGATCGCCGGTTTCGTTGCACGGCGCGAGCTGTTCCTGAGCGATCTTGAGGGCCTCCTCGAGGACCATCCCGATGCTGTCGGTGTCCCAGTCCGTGAAGCGTTCGTTCTCGAGCAGCTCGGCGGTGGGCAGCCACTCGAACAGCTGGAACTTGATGTCACGAAGATCGACTTTGTAGTCCACGGTTGACCTCCCAGGGCATCATCCGATGGCCGCCCGAGCGGTGCGGGCGGCGGTTGAAACGAAATGAATGAACACTCATTCATTCTCTCCGAAGTGCGGCCCATTTGCAAGCAAAATTTGCCAAGGTGCGGCATGCCGCGTTCGGGGTAACGTCGGAGGGGACCGGAATCATCCAGGGTTCCCGAGACATTTGCCTTCCGGGCCGTTTCCGCCTTCGGGCGGCGCCGGCCCAGCGTCACCCGGGCAGCGTGGTCGTACGACGGCAGCCGGAACAGCACTGACCACGCTGCCCGGGCGCCGGCGGCCTTCCTGCGGGCCGGTGTGGTTGCCCGAAGTTCAGCGCTCGGGCTCGGCGATTGCCACCTTCACACTTTTCCGAATGCGCGGAGAGGCGGGGGCGGCAGGGCGAGAAAAGTGTGAAGATGGCACGTCCGCCTCAGCGCGCCCTGAGAGATGATGAGTGGCACGCCCGCCGCATCTATTGAACTCGCGGGGATCGAGGACTCGGGAGCATGAAAAACCGCCGGCTGATCGCCGGCGGTCGTTCATTGCGGTGCTTCGGATCGCCCTACCGGCGGCCTCTCCCACCGCCGCGAGGCGGCCGTCCGCCGCGCCGGTTGTCCCTGCCGCCGCGACGGTCCGGTCGAGCCAACGGATCACGCTCGGCCACGTCCTCGCCGCGGTCGCGCGCCTCGTCCTCGAGGATGACCCGTCGTGAAAGCTTGATCCGGTCGTTGCTGTCGATGTCGATGATCCGCACCTTGACGGTGTCGCCTTCATTGATGGCGTCCCGGATGTCGGGAATCCGTTCCATTGAGATCTCGGAGATGTGGAGCAGACCGTCCTGCCCCGGCAGGATCTCGACGAAGGCGCCGTACGGCTCGATCCGCTTGGCAACGCCCTCGTACTCCTCGCCGATCTCGGGCACCTTGGTCAGGCCGCGGATGATCTCGATCGCCCGCTCGGCCGCCGCCTCGTCGGTCGAGGCGATCTGGACCGTGCCGTCGTCCTCGACGTTGATCTTGCACCCAGTCTGATCGACGATCGAGCGGATCATCTTGCCGCCGGGGCCGATGACGTTGCGGA
>JASFPU010000409.1:0-3826 GCA_050115855.1 Holophagae bacterium | reverse complement strand
GGGTTTCCCTCGTCCGGTTTCGAGGGACCGGGGCCGGTAACATGGCGGTCGCCAGACAGTGTCGATATCACATGAAGGGAGGGTCGATTCGGAGGGGTTGAACGCAAATAGGCGGTTTCGACGGCGCGCACGGCGTCGGCGGAACCCGACGAACACGCGTACGACATTTATTTATTTCGAGAAGAAGGAGGAGTATGACTATGAATCGCTATTTCAGGACGACCATTCTGTGCGTCGCCGTCGTCGGGCTGCTGGTCGCAGCCGCGCCGAGCTTCGCTCAGGAGACCGCCAGCTCGCTACGGGGCACCGTCGTCGACGCGACCGGCGCGCCGCTGCCGGGCGTGCAGGTCGAGGCTGTCGGACCGCTTGGCAAGCTCGGGACAGTCACCGACGAGAACGGTGAGTTCCGTTTCCCACGCGCCCAGCCCGGCGTGTACGAGTTGACCGCCAGGCTCCAGGGCTTCCAGCCTTCGACGGCGGCCAACGTGCGCGTCAGCCTCGGTGATGCCATGACCGTTGATTTCACGATGCAGGAGCAGTTCGGTGAGGAGATCACCGTCTACTCCGACACCATCGGCATCGACTTCACCGAGAGCCAGACGGCGACCAGCATCAACCAGTACGAGATCGACTTCCTGCCCCGCGGCCGGAACTTCACGGACGTGGTGAGCTTCGCTCCCGGGACCGTGAACGATGCCCAGGCTGGCGGTATCTCGATCGACGGCTCGTCCGGCCTCGAGAACCGGTACATCATCGACGGCATCGACACCACCGACCCGCAGATCGGCGACGACGCGGTCCCGATGCGCGCCGAGATGTTCGAGGAGGTGCAGGTGAAGTCGGCCGGGTACGCCGCTGAGTACGGCGGCTCGACCGGTGGCGTCATCAACGCCGTCACCCGCTCCGGCGGCAACGAGTTCCACGGCGCCGTCTTCGTCGACTACGAGAACAACAGCTGGAACGGCAGCGAGCGCCCGACCCTCTACTCGGGCACCGGCGAGTACGAGAAGTACGGCAAGGATGACCAGACCCGCTATGACCCGGGCTTCTACCTGTCGGGTCCGATCCTGCGTGACCGGCTGTGGTTCTTCGCCTCGTACCAGCCGGGCATCCGCACCACGGAGCGGACGGTCGACTGGCCGAACGACCCGGCTGACACCTACACTTCGGACTTTCAGGTCGACTACGCGGTGGTGAACCTGACCGCCAACATCGCCAGCAACTTCCTGCTGAAGCTCGGCGCGAACGTCTCACCGTACACGACAGAGGGCCTGCTGCCCGGCCGCAGCGGCCGCTCGAACCTGCCCGACCAGGACAACTACGCACCCCTCGGTGTGGACGGCGAGCGCGAGACCTACTCGCTGACCGCCGACTGGATCGCCAGCGACAGCTTCGTGGTCGCTGCCCGCGCCGGTTTCTTCCACACCAACGCCGAGGACACGGGTGTCCCGACCTTCCCGCTGGTCCACAACTACTCGACCTCAAGCGATCCGGACTTCCTTGATCTCTTCGGCGACGACATCCCGGCCCAATGGCAGGAGGGCCCCGGCTTCTTCAGCGACAACCTCCAAACCGGCGTCAATCAGAGGGACATCTACGAGCGGACCGCGGGCGGCATCGACGCGACCTGGTACTTCAGCGCCGCGGGCGACCACTCGCTCAAGTTCGGCTACCAGACCGAGGAGATCTACAACGACGTGGCGAGCGGCTACAACGCCGACCGCATCCTCTACTACTGGAACCTCTCGCACACCGACAGCTCCGGGGTGAGCCGCCGCGGCGAGTACGGCAACTTCCGGCTGCTCAACATCTCCACCTTCGGGGAGGTGGAGACCAACAACGACGCGATCTTCATCCAGGACGCCTGGAGCGTCACGCCGAACCTGACCCTGAACCTCGGCGTGCGCGCCGAGAAGGAGGGGATCCCGAACTTCGGCGCCACCGGGCCCGACCCGGCGATCGAGTTCGGTTACGGCGACAAGATCGCCCCGCGCCTCGGCTTCGCCTGGGACCTCATGGGCGACGCCAAGTGGAAGGTCTACGGCAGCTACGGCATCTACTATGACGTGACCAAGTACGAGATGCCGCGCGGCTCCTTCGGTGGTGACAAGTGGGTCGACTACTGGTTCACCTTCGACATCGCCAACCCGGGGCTCAACGACCCGGCGGCGGGCTGCACCGTCGGCAACAACACCATCTTCGACGTGCCGACCTGCGGCGCCGGTACGCTGTACGACACCGTCGACCAGCGCTTCAACTCGATCGATCCGTTCTTCGAAGAGCTCTTCGGCTTCCCGGCGGTCGACCCCGACCTCAAGCCGATGGAAACCTGGGAGGCGCAGATCGGTGTCGATCACCAGCTGACCAACACCATCCAGGTCGGCGCCCGCTACGTCCACAAGGAGATCGTGCGGGCGATCGAGGACGTGGGCTTCTTCTACCCGGGCGTCGGCCAGGTGTACATCATCGCCAACCCCGGTGAGGGGATCGTCAAGGACCCGCAACCCAACGGTCTGATCTTCCCCAAGCCCGAGCGCGAGTACGATGCCCTCGAGCTGACGTTCGAGAAGCGCTTCGCGAACAACTGGTCGCTGCGTGCGTACTACACGCTCAGCAAGCTGTACGGCAACTACTCGGGTCTGGCGAACTCCGACGAGCAGAACAACGTCGGCGACGCCGCCCGCCTGTCGCCGAACGTCAGCCGGCTGTACGACGTGGTCGAGTCCATGTATGACGAGAACGCCGAGCTCGTGTACGGCAACCTCGCCACCAACCGCACCCACCAGCTGGGCGCGCAGGCCCTGTACAACTTCGACTTCGGCCTGTCGGTCGCTGCCACCCAGTACATCGGCAGCGGCACGCCGGTGTCCACCATCGGCGACGTCAACGGCGGCTTCTTCTACCCCTTCGGCCGCGGTGACCTCGGCAAGACCGACTGGCTGTGGCAGACCGACCTGTCGCTGTGGCAGCGGTTCAACTTCTCGAACCTCGCGTTCTCGGTCGGCGTGACCGTGCTCAACCTGTTCGACCAGGATACGGGCACCCGCTTCTGGACGCACCGCACACTCGACGAGCTGCCGCTGACTCCGGAACAGTTCGCGGCCGGCTTCGACTTCAACTCGATCGCCGCGGGCCTCGATCAGGACCCGGCCTTCAACAAGGAAGACAACTTCCAGGCTCCGCGGGTGATCCGCCTCAACGTCAAGCTCGAGTTCTAAATCTCGTCCAATCGCGCCTGACGGCGCTTCCCGGGGCTGCCTTCCGGCAGCCCCGTTTTTTTCTTTCGACCCGGGCTGGGACGGCTCATCGCCACCCGCACCGATGTTGGATTTTGGATGTTGGATTCGCCCGTCCAGATGGCACCGGAGGCGCAGGCTTCAGCCTGCGCAACGCTTCGGTTCGAGCTCAACGCAGAGGGACAGACGGTTTCAGCGCGAAGGCGCGGAGGAAGTCAGACCGTTACAACGCGACAACGTTCGAACGGTTCCACCCGGCCGCCCGGGACGAACCACGAAGACACCAAGGGCACAAAGACTCACGAAGAGGAAATCTGAGTTCGGAACTTTTTGGGCGATACCCCGACTCACGATGTCGAATCTCGGGCTACCACTCGCCCACGCGGGGCGGACCGCAGATCACGCGGATGAGAGCGGACCGGGCAGGGGACAGCGCCGATGGCAGGGACGGGTGTCAGCGGTAGCAACGGCCGCAGATGGCAGTTGCAGCGGGCATAGCCAGGGACAGCTGACAGCGGCTGCTCATAAGCGGCTCGGAGGTGGCCATGTCGCAGCGACGCCACCGACTCGCTGACCCTGTTGCTGGTCCG
>JASFPU010000408.1:0-3836 GCA_050115855.1 Holophagae bacterium | reverse complement strand
CAGGCCCGGATCCTCGATCTGCTGGTCCAGGTCACCGAGGAGCGCGGGCTCGGGCTGGTGCTGGTCAGCCACGATCTGGCGGTGGTGGCCGGCTTGGTGCACCGTGTCGTCGTGATGGACCGCGGCCGTATTGTCGAGCAGGGGCCGCCCGAACGCGTGCTTCGGCAGCCCCGGCACGTGGCGACGCAGCGCCTGGTGGCCGCGGCCGAGAGGTGGCACCGCGGCGCGACGGCCGGGGAGACCCCGGCGTGAGCCCGGCGCCGCTGCTCGAAGCGGCCGGGCTTCGGCGGAGCTACCCGGCTCGAGGTGGGAGACGGGGTCGCGAGCGGGTTCACGCGCTCGACGGCGTCGACCTGGCGGTCGCGCCGGGCGAATCCGTGGCGGTGGTCGGCGGATCGGGCGCCGGAAAGTCGACGTTGGTCCGGGTGCTGGTCGCGCTCGAGCGGCCGGACGCGGGCAGCGTGCACTTCGACGGACACGAGATCTCCGGGCTCCCAGAGTCCGCGGTCCGGCCGCTGCGGCGCCGCTTCCAACCCGTGTTCCAGGACCCGCTGGCGTCGCTCGACCCGCGCAGGACGCTCGCCGAGTCCGTGGCGGAGCCGCTCGCCGCGTTCGGCGTCGGCACCGCCGCCGAGCGGCGCGACCGGGTGTCGGCGCTGTTCGACGACGTCGGTCTGGACGCCGACATCGGGTGCGCGCTGCCGGCCTCGGTGTCGGGCGGCGAACGCCAGCGCGCCGCCATCGCCCGCGCGCTCGCGCTCGAGCCCGAGCTGCTGGTGCTCGACGAGCCGGTGTCGTCGCTCGACGCCCCGGTGGCGGTGCAGGTTCTCGACCTGCTCGCCGGTCTGCGCGACCGGCTCGGCCTGACCGTCGTGCTGGTGACGCACGACCTCGCGGTGGTGCGGACGCTGTGCCGGCGGGTCGCGGTGATGGACGCCGGCCGCATCATCGAGCGCGGGCCCACCGAGCGAATCTTCACGAGACCCGAGCACCCGGCGACGAACGCGCTCCTCGACGCCAGCCCAAAGTACTCGATTCTCAGTTCTTAATTCTCAATTCTCAATTGTCGTGCCTGTTGGAGCGGAAGGTCTCCGAAGTGCGGCAACCATCAATTCAAAATTCATAATTCAAAATTCATAATTTTCGAATGGTAGACTCCGCGCATGGCGGTAAACGTGGTTCCGGTCCTGGTCAACGCGGCCGACGAGCAGGTCAACGTCATCAAGGAGCTGCGGGATCTGGTGCGGCACCGGAACCTGCTCTGGAACCTCGTGCGGCGCGACCTGACGGTGCGCTACAAACGGTCGATCATCGGGTTCTTCTGGACCATGCTCAACCCGCTGCTGCTGATGATCATTCTGACCGTGGTGTTCTCGACGATCTTCCGATTCGAGGGGATCAAGAACTACCCGACCTACTTCCTCTCCACCTACCTGGTGTTCGGCTTCTTCGCCCAGACCACCAACCAGAGCATGGCGTCGCTGAGCTGGAACGGGGCGCTCATGAAGCGGGTCCGGGTGCCGAAGTCGATCTTCGCCGTGTCGACCACGCTGTCGGGGCTGGTCAACCTCTGTCTCGCCTACGTCCCGTTGTTTCTCATCATGATCGTCACCGGTGCGCCGATCTGCGCCACCGTGCTCTACCTGCCGATCAGCTTCCTGCTCATCGCGATGTTCACGCTCGGGGTGTCGCTGATGCTGTCGGCGATGGCGGTCTACTTCGAGGACGTCCAGCACATGTACCAGGTCGCCACCTTCGGTCTGATGTACATGACGCCGATCATCTACCCGATCAGCATCGTGCCGTTCAAGTGGCTGTGGGTGATCCGCGCCAACCCGCTCACCCACCTGGTGAAGCTCGCCCGCGACCCGGTCTACGGTTGCACGCTGCCCGGCGAGCACGTCATCCTCGCCTCGGTCGCCGCCTCGGTCATCGCCCTGGTGCTCGGCTGGATCGTGTTCCACCGACTCGCCCGTGGTTTCTACCTGCACGTGTGAGGTGGTGGTGATGGACGAGCCCGCGGTCGAGTTCTCCCACGTCGCCCTGCGCTACAGGATCGCGGCCGAGCGCGGGATCACGTCGTTCAAGGAGTGGATGATCCGCTGGTTGACCCGGCGCATGCGCTACCAGGAGCTGATCGCCCTGTCCGACGTCAGCTTCGCCGTTCCGGCCGGCCACGCGCTGGGCATCATCGGCCACAACGGCGCCGGCAAGTCGACGCTGCTCCGGGTCGCTGCGGGGATCCTGCAGCCGACCCGCGGCGTCGCCGTCATGCGCGGTCGTCAGGCGCCGGTGATCGAGCTCGGTCTGGGCTTCGAGGCCGAGCTGTCGGGTCGCGAGAACATCTTCTTCAACGGCGCCCTGCTTGGACGGTCGCAGGCCGAGATGGAGGACCGGCTCGACGAGATCGTCGACTTCGCCGACCTCGACGCGTTCATCGACCAGCCGATCCGGACCTATTCGACCGGCATGGTGGCCCGGCTCGCGTTCGCCGTGGCGACCACCGTCGACGCCCAGATCCTGCTGCTCGACGAGGTGCTGGCGGTCGGCGACGAGAGCTTCCGCATCAAGTGCCGGGAGCGGCTGCAGTCGTTCCGCGACCGCGGCATCACGATCCTGCTCGTGTCGCACGATCTCGAGGCGATCGAGGAGATGTGCGACGAGGTGCTGTGGCTCGACACGGGGCTGGTCCGCGCCTTCGGGTCAGCCGGCGACGTCGTGCCGGCCTACCGCGCGTCGGTCAGCGAGGGGCCCGTGGTCGGCGGCGCGATCCAAGCTGCCCACACGATGGTATGAGCGTCCCGGTTCTGTCGATCGTGATTCCGACGAGAAACCGGCGGGACATCCTGATGGTGACCCTGCGGGCGCTCGGCCACCAGCGCGGCCTCGACGGCCGCTTCCAGGTGATCGTGGTTGACGACGGCTCGACCGACGGGACGGAGAAGGCGGTACGCGACTCGTTCTTCGAGGCCTTCGACCAGACGATGGTCGCCGCTGGCGGCGCCGGTCCGGCGCGCGCCCGCAACCTGGGCATCGCCGCCGCCGCCGCCGACCGCGTGCTGCTGCTCGGCGATGACACGATCCCGACCAGTCGGGCGTTGGCCCACCACCTCGAGGCGGCCGGCGGGCGCGAGGTTGCGGTGCAGGGGCGCATCGAGTGGGACCCCGACCGCCCGACCAGCGATGTCATGGCGTTTCTGGCGCCAGCCGGGCCGCAGTTCTGGTTCCGCGGCCTGGTCGACGGGGGGACCGTGCCGTGGAGCCAGGTACTCGGCTCGAACCTGTCGGCGCCGACCGACTGGTTCCGCGCCGAGCCCTTCGACGAGCGGTTTACCGACGCCTGCATGGAGGACACCGAGCTGGCGTGGCGCTGGCGGTGTCGGGGGTGGTCGGTGGTTTGGTCGGACCGAGCGGTGTGCCACCACCACCACCACTACGACGATATCGAGCCGTTCGTCGACCGGCAGCGGCGGGCCGGCCGGTGGGCCCGCCTGGCGATCCGACTGCACCCGACGATGGCGTTCAAGCTGGCCGGCGAGCCGTTGCTCGCGCTGCCCCGCAAGGCGGTCGCCGATGCGGTGCGCCGCCTGATCGGCCGCGGCCGCCGGGCCGACGCCTGGGACCTCAGGTGCCGCATCGCTTACCTGCGCGGAGTCCTCTTCGGTTCGTAGTGCTCAGAAATGAAAACCGCGTCCTCACGTAACGTCCATAGACGTGGTGTAAGAGGCCACCCCGAGAACGTGGTTCGATTGCCGTCGTCAAGTCTGTGATGGGACGTGGGAGATGGGTTGGGGGCCGCGTTTTCGACGAAAAATGGGCGTGGTACCGTCGGGGCG
>JASFPU010000407.1:0-3844 GCA_050115855.1 Holophagae bacterium | reverse complement strand
GCCGATTCGGATCTGTGGGGCGTCCTGGTCGGCGCCGACGCCTCGATCGCCGTTTGGAAGTCGGTCGACGTCGTCGGACGCGCGGTGTTCCGCTGGTCACGTGGAACGCGCACCGCCGACCAGGCGACGCCGGATCCGGGTGGCGGGTCGCAGGGCGGGTCGGTGGAGGTCAGCGACTCGATCGATCACAGCATGTGGGGTGTGGATCTCGGAGTTCGGTGGAACGCGACGCCGAGGTTTCGGATCGAGGGCGGTTGGCGTGTCAGGGACCGAACGCTCGACGGCGGTCCGGGGAGCTTCAGCGGACCCCAGCTGAAGGCCGCGTTCGTGTTCTGAGGTGGGACGGAGGGTGTGATGGCCGAGCAGAGATCTGATGCTCGTCGAGGTGCACGTACGCTGCTGGTGGTGACCCTGCTGGTGGTTGGGGGTGGCAGCCTCACGGCGGCCGGCGCCGACTCGCCGGTCGACGCGCCCAAGGCCGATGGCTCGACCGAGGTCCTGCTCGAGACCTCGTTTGAACAGGTGTTTCCCAGGTTTCCACCGTGGCGGATCAGCCATCCGCCGAACGCGGCCGACGTCGACTGGGGCCGGACCAGGTATCGCGCGTCCGACGAAAGCTGGAGCATCTACTGTGCTGGCCTCGGTCCGGCGGCGCCCGGCGACGGTGGTCCGGCACCGGCCAACACCGCGAGCTGGGTGATTGCCGGGCCGTACGATCTCAGCGAAACGACCGCCGGCACCTTGACCTTCGATCTCTGGCTGGGCACCGAAGCCTATCAGGACGTCTTCATGTGGCTCGTGTCGACCGACGGATCGAACTTCAGCGGCAGCGCCCGATCGACCAGCACGAACGGCTGGCGGACGATCACGGTCGATCTCGCCTCCTGGGGGGCTGCCGGTCGTGTCATCGGCGAGGACGAGGTCTGGCTCGCCTTCGTCTACCAGTCGGACTCCAACCGCGTGTACGAGGGGGCCTACCTCGACCACGTGCTGCTCGAGGTCAATGTCGGCACTTCGGGCGACGAGGACACCACCTACACGACGGATGCGGACTTCGCGCAGGGCGAGTCGGTCGGCGTTGACAGCACCTCCGACCGGCTCGAGCTGACGGACGACTGGGACGCGCTGCCCTACCTCTGGGTCCCGAGCTCGGTGACCGGGACGGTGTCGAAGGTGGACGTCGAGACCGGCGACGAGCTCGCCCGATATCGAACCGGGCCCGACGACACGGCCGACCCCGGTGTCGCGGTGGTCGATCTCGACGGCGCCTGCTGGGTCGGCAACCGCGCGCTCGGTTCGGTGGTCAAGATCGGGCTGGTCGACCGCGGCGGGTGCGTCGACCGAGACGGGGACGGTGAGATCACGACGTCGAGGGATCGCAGCGGCGAAGGCGACATCACGGGAACGGAGCTGCTCGACTGGGGCGATGACGAGTGCGTGGTGCTCGAGACCGTGTTGGTCGACGGCAGCGAGGCCGTCTACACGCCCGGCGAGGACCACGAAAGCTACGTTGCCAACAACCTCCAGGCGCTCGCCGTCGATCCACATGGCGATGTCTGGGCCGGGGTCTATGACACCAACCTCGTCTACCGGCTCGACGGCTCGACGGGCGAGGTGCTCGAGCAGCTCGATGTGGCCGACGAAGCGACCTATCCGACCGCCGCCGTCATCGACGACGACGGCACGTTGTGGCTGTCGAGCTGGCCCGACCCCTGGGTGCTCGGCTTCGACCCGGCCAGCGGCGAGCTGGTCCGGATCGACCTCAGCCACGGCAGCAGCGGCCTGGCGTTCGACGCGAACGACGGCCTGTTCGTCACCGGTCTCGCGCAGTCGGCGTTTTCCAAAATCGACCGGGCGACCAACGAGGTCGACTGGTCGCAGCCCACCTACTTCCTGTCGAACGGTGTCGCCACCGACGAAGACCGTCGTATCTGGATCGCCGCGGCGGGCGAGGACACCCTCGCGCGCTACACCCGGTTCGGAGAGCTCGCGAACGTCATCTCGGTCCCTGGTGCGCCGACCGGAGTCGCCATGGACCAGGGCGGCCGACTCTGGGTCGTCGGCTCGCTGTCGGACACGATCTACCGGATCGATCCGACCACCTTTGTCTCGGATCTGCAGAAGAGCCTGGTCGGCAGCGGCGGTCACGATGCCACCGGCGACTTCTCCGGCGTCGTGGCGCGCAACCTGACATCGCGCTACGGCACGTGGACCGTCAACCACGACAGCGGCGCAGCGGGAACTCCCTGGGGCCGCCTGTCGTGGCAGGGCTCGGCGCCCGACGGCACATCGATCACGGTTCGTGCGCGCAGTTCCGAGGACGAGGCGAGCTGGTCCGCGTGGGAGATGGCAGCCAACGGCGCCGATCTCACCGCCACCCCGGCCGGACGCTACCTGCAGATCGAGGTCGCGCTGCACCGGTTCAACGGCGACGAACTGCCGACCCTGGGCGAGCTCACGGTGACGCCGGCCTCGACTCAGACGGCACCGGTGGCGAGCTTCTCGTACTCACCGGTCGAGCCTGCGGCGGGAGCGTCGGTGACCTTCACCGACACATCGAGCGGCGGACCGACCTCGTGGACGTGGAACTTCGGCGACGGCGCGACGAGCAACGAGCAGAGCCCGAGCCACGTCTTCGCGTCCAGCGGCGACTACGAGGTGTCGCTCGCGGCGAGCAACGCGTTCGGCTCGGACTCGGCGTCCGCCACCGTGACGGTTCGCCCTGCGTCCGGATGCTCGATCGACTGCTCGGCCGACGCACCGCAGACGGCGTCGCTCAACGAAACGGTGGCGTTCACTGCGGACGGCGAGGCGGTCAGCTGCTCGGGGGACATCACGTACCAATGGTCGTTCGGTGATGGGGCGACCAGCGGCGCCCAGAACCCGAGCCACAGCTACGGCACGATCGGCACGCTGAGGTGGCGGGTCACGGCCAGCGCCGATGACGCGAGCTGCGTCCGGGCGGGCGACATCACGATCGGTGGCGCGGGTCCGGACGAGTGCGTCTTCACCTACTGGGTGCCGGTCGTCAGCCACGCCGACGGCGCCAACGGCAGCATCTGGCGGTCCGACGTCGGTCTGCTCGGATCCGATCCGAATGGCGCCGATGTCGAGCTCAGGCTGCACACCGCGGACGGTGTGGTCAGCCGGCCGGTCACGGTCGTGTCCGACGCGATGGTCAACCTCGCCGACGTTGTCGACTGGCTCGACCCCGGGGCCACACTCTCGGCGGCACTCGAGGTGTGCTCCGACGGCGCCCTCGTGATCGACTCGCGGACGTACAACGTGCTGGCGAACGACCACGACTGCTTCCCGGGCGGCACCTTCGGCCAGCACCTGCCAGGCTTCGGCGAGGATGCCGGTCTGGCGTCCGGTGGTTCGGCACGTCTCGGCCAGCTCCGGGAGTCCGATACGTTCCGGACCAACATCGGACTTGTCAACACCGGCGATGAGGCGGCAACCGTCGAGATCGTCCTGTTGGACGCGACCGGTGCCGAGCTGACGACATTCCAGGTCGATGTCGATGCCGGTCTGTGGCGGCAGGACAACCGGCCGTTCGCGAACCGCGCCGGACGCACCGATCTCGATGCAGCGTCGGCGCGTGTGACGGTGGTCAGTGGCGGCGGCGTGATCGCCTACGGGTCGGTCATCGACAGCTCGACCAACGACGCGTACACGGTGGTGATGTCGACGCTGAGACCGTGACGCACCGTTCAGGTCGAACCGACGCAGACCGCGACGGGTGCACGGCGTTTGAGGTCGCCACGCGATTGTCGTGAATCGACGCGGAGCCCGGATTTTCGACCGGGCTGGAAATAACTAGAAAAAAGTTAGACGTTCCCTG